>CAZXXM010000226.1:347-5626 GCA_964644715.1 uncultured Salinisphaerales bacterium | reverse complement strand
AGGCCTGGCGGGAAGCCTGGGCCGGCAAGGACACCGAGGCCTACCTGACGTACTACGCCGAAGACTTCTCGACCGGCGGGCTCAACAAGGCGCAGTTCGCCGACCACAAGCGCCGCGTCAACGCGGGCAAGAAGTACGTGAAGGTGAAGCTCTCCGACGTCAGCCTGTTCCGCTATCCCGGCGAGACGATGTTCCTGGCCGAGTTCACGCTCGACTACGACAGCGACAACTACAAGTTCGTGTCGAAGAAGGAGCAGTACTGGCGGCAGGACGCCAAGGGCGTCTGGCGCATCTTCCGTGAAGAGAATCGCTAGTGTCCGCCGCCGTAGGTCGTAGCCCGGACGAAGTCCGGGGCTTTTCCCGCAAGCGGGGCGACGATCCCGGACTTCGTCCGGGCTACGGCGTGCCGTGAAGCGGTCGGCTGATCCGGCGGTACTGCTGGAACAGGGCTTGAGCCAGTTGAAGCTGGATCCTGCGCTGTGTGCGCCGCTGCTGGCCTATCTCGCCGAGCTGGAAAAATGGAACGCCGCGTACAACCTCACCGCGGTGCGCGATCCGGTGGAGATGGTGACGCGCCACCTGCTGGATTCGCTCGCGGTATTGCCGGCGATCGAAGGGCTCGGAGTTTCGCGCATGCTCGACGTCGGCAGCGGCGCGGGGCTGCCCGGCATTCCGTTGGCGATCGCAAGGCCGCGGTGGCACGTCGCGCTGCTCGACAGCAACGGCAAGAAAGCCCGCTTCCTGCGCCACGCGGTGCGCACGCTGGGCCTGGTCAACGCGAGCGTCATCGAAGGGCGCGTGGAGGCGCCGGACGAGCCGACGCGCGAGGAGCCACCGTACGACGGCATCATCAGCCGTGCGTTTTCCTCGCTCGGCGAATTCCTGACACTGACGGAGCCCCTGCTGGCCGAGGGCGGTCACTGGCTGGCGATGAAAGGCCGTGTGGACGACAATGAGGCCGCTTCAATCCCCCCGTTCGCTTCTTCCCCGCGTGTCGTCCGCCTGCAGGTCCCCGGCCTGCGCGAGGAGCGTCATCTCGTGATCTGCGCCCGCCCATGAGCTACACGATCGCCGTCGCCAACCAGAAGGGCGGCGTCGGCAAGACCACCACCGCGGTCAATCTCGCGGCCTCGCTGGCGGCGACGCGGCGGCGCGTGCTGCTCGTGGATCTCGACGCGCAGGGCAACGCGACGATGGGCCTGGGCGTCGACAAGTCCGCGCTCAAGCTCACCGCGCGCGACGTCCTGCTCGAGGCTGCGACGCCGGACGAAGCCATCCAGCACCTGACGGCGCTGAACCTGTGGCTGTTGCCGGCCAACGGCGACATGACCGAGGCCGAGATCAAGCTGCGCGACCAGGCGGCCGGCGATTTCTCGCTGAAGACGGCGCTGTCCGCGGTCGCGGACCGGTTCGACTTCGTCATCCTCGACTGCCCTCCGGCGCTGTCGAAGCTCACCGTCAACGCACTCGTCGCCGCCGACGGCGTGCTGATCCCGATGCAATGCGAGTACTACGCGCTCGAAGGCCTGAGCGCGCTGGTGGACACGGTTTCGAAGATCCGGCGCGTGATCAATCCGAAGCTGGAGATCGAAGGCCTGCTGCGCACGATGTTCGATCCTCGCAACAACCTGGCGAACGACGTGTCCGCGCAGCTGCTGCTCCACTTTCCGGACAAGGTCTACAAGACCGTCATCCCGCGCAACGTCCGGCTCGCCGAGGCGCCCAGCCACGGTCTGCCGGTGATGGTCTACGACGCGCAATCGAGTGGTGCCCGTGCCTACCTGTCGCTCGCTGGCGAACTGCTGCGGCGACACGACGGCGGACAACTCACGCTCGATTGAGTCGATCTTGCGTTGACCTGCCGGTGGCAGGTTGGTCCATACTGGCTGCCCGCGCGGGGAACACGGGACACGGCGGAACATGAGCACGGCAAAGAAACGGGCGACCACATTGGGACGCGGCCTGGATGCGCTGCTGAGCAGCGCGAGCATGAAAACAGGGCCGGACGTCGACATCTCGGGTGACCAGCGCCAGATCGCGGTCGATCGCCTGCAGCCCGGTGCGCACCAGCCGCGCCGGCATTTCGACGAAGAAGCGCTGGCCGAACTCGCCAGCTCGATCGCCTCGCAGGGCGTCGTGCAGCCCATCGTCGTGCGCGCCGTCGGCGCGGACCGTTACGAGATCGTCGCCGGTGAACGCCGCTGGCGCGCCGCGCAGCGGGCGGGCCTGCAGACCATCCCGGTGGTGGTGCGCACGCTCGACGATCGCGGCGCGATGGCGGTGGCCCTGGTCGAGAACATCCAGCGGGCGGACCTCAATCCGCTCGAAGAATCGGAGGCGCTCAAGCGCCTGCTCGACGAGTGCAAGCTCACGCACGAGCAAGTGGCCGAAGCGGTGGGACGTTCGCGCGCGAGCGTCACCAACCTGCTGCGCCTGATGGAACTCAATGCGGACGTGCAGGCCCTGGTGCGCGAATCGCGCCTGAGCCTGGGGCACGCCAAGGTGCTGCTCGGCGTGGAAGGTGCGCGTCAGTCCTCGCTGGCCAAGCTCGTCGCCGATCAGCAGATGAGCGTCCGCCAGGCCGAGGCGCTCGTGCACGCGCAAGGCAAGGCCCGCCCGGGCAAGACGGCGCCGGATGCCGCAACGGCCGACGTGCAGTCGCGTCTGCAGACCTCGATCGGCTTGCCGGTGAGCGTCCAGCAGGATGCCAAGGGCCGCGGTCGCATCACGATCAAGTTCAAGAGCGGGACCGAACTCGAAGGGCTGCTGCAACGCATCGCCTGAGGATCGTCGGCCCGGTCCGATCCGCGATCGTCGCGCGATCTCCCGGAGCCTGAACGTCGGAGTTCCGCGGGAGAGTCAGAGAATGGACCAGTTCGGATGCGCGCTGGTGACCGGCGCCTCGGGCGGCATCGGAGAAGCGTTCGCACGCCGGCTCGCGGCCGACGGCCTCGACCTGATGCTGGTGGCCCGCTCGGGTGCCAAGCTCTCCAAGCTGGCCAAGCTGCTGCGCAAGACCTGCGGCGTGCGGATCGAGACCTTGTCGGCCGATCTCGCGCAGCCCGACGCCGGCCCTCGGCTCAAGGAAGCGGCCGACGGCTTCGACTTCAACGTGGACCTGCTGATCAACAACGCCGGCTTCGGCATGGTCGGCGGCTTCGACAAGCTCGATGCGGCGCGGACACAGCAGATGGTGGCGCTCAACGTCGCCGCCGTCGTCGGCGTCACGCAGGCCTTCCTGCCGGACATGCTCGCGCAAGGTCGTGGCGCGATCCTCAACGTCGCATCGATGGCGGCCTTCCAGCCGACGCCGTTCATGAGCGTCTACGGCGCCAGCAAGGCCTTCGTGCTGTCCTTCAGCGAAGGCCTGTGGGGCGAGTACCGCAAGCGCGGCATCCGCGTCCTCGCGATCTGCCCGGGTCCGGTGGATACCGGCTTCTTCGATGCGACCGGCGTTCCCGAGACGCGGGCCGGCATCCCGCGCCGCATGATGCTCAAGGCCGAGCGCGTCGTGGACGAGAGTCTCGAGGCGCTGGACAAGAACAAGATGGTCATCGTGCCGGGCGGCATGGGGCAGGGCCTCGTCGCCGGGCTTCCGAGGCTGGCGCCGCGCAAATGGATCGCGGCCGGTGTCGCCGGAATGCTCGGCCGTTCGACGAAGTCATCGGAATGACGCGAACAGGCGTTGGAATGGCCGCGGGGAGGGATGAGTGGGGAGGAGTGGGGGTATGCCCGGATTGCGGGACCTGATGCCGCGGTACAGGCTCGCGCCGTCGTCGTTTCACGGTGTTTGCGTTGACCTGCTTTGCGTCGGGCTAGTAGACTTCGCGCCCGTTTTCGCCGCCGTTGCCAGATAGTCTCGAGCCCAGGCGAATCGTCCCGATGTCTCAGTCTTCAATTTGGGGAGCCACGCTCAAAAAAGCGATGGTTCTGCAATGGGGTGCGGTCGCGGGCCTGTCCTGCATCGCGTGGGGGATGAGCGGAAACGCGGCGCTCTCGCTGCTGTGCGGCGGGGCGGCGGTGGTATTGCCGAATACGCTTCTCGCCGTGTGGCTGATGCCGCGCATGCAGGGAGCGGACGCGGGCGGGGCGGTGGCGCTGATGGTGGCGGAGGGTCTCAAGCTGATGGGAACGACGGCCCTGCTGCTGGGTTCGGTGCTCCTGCTCACACCGAACCTGATCTGGCCGGCCTTCTTCGCGGGAATCTTCACCGCCCTGGTGTCGCAATGGCTGACGTTGTGGGTGACGCGGCGCTACTAGCCGCAGCAGATACGAAAGAGTCTCTGGAACGCGAACGAGAAACATGGCCGCAGAAGACCACGCTGAACTCGTTGAACACGCCGAGCATGCTGAGCACGCGCTGACGCCGGCCAGCTACATCGGGCATCACCTCACGTTCCTTCAGCACCCGGTCAAGCCCGACGGCGGCTTCTGGACGCTGCACATGGACACGCTCGGAACCTCGGTGGTTCTCGGCCTTCTCGTCTTCGGATTCCTGGCCTGGGTCGCGCGTGGCGCCACCTCCGGCGTGCCGGGCAAGCGCCAGGCCTTCGTCGAACTCTGCCTCGAGTTCGTCAACGACCAGGTCCGCGGCATCTTCAACAAGAGTTTCGAATTCGTCGCGCCGCTGGCGCTGACCGTGTTCATGTGGGTGCTGTTCATGAACGCGATGGACTTCCTGCCGGTGGACATCATGGCCAAGGGCTTGGCCGCCGTCGGACTGCCGACGTTCCGCCTGGTGCCGACGGCCGACGTCAACGCCACGTTCGCGCTGGCGCTGACGGTCTGGTTCCTGATGATCGGCTTCGCGATCAAGGCCAAGGGCCTGGGCGGATTCGTGCACGAGCTCTACGCGGCGCCGTTCGGCATGCCCAAGCTGACGATCAACCCGCTGACCTGGATCGGCGTGGTGCTGATGGCCTGCGCCAACTTCCTGTTCCAGATGATCGAGTACATCTCCAAGCCGCTGTCGCACAGCCTGCGACTGTTCGGAAACATGTACGCCGGCGAAATCATCTTCCTGCTGCTGTGGCTGTGGGCGGCGACGGGCCTGGCCGGGACCATCTTCGGAAGCGTGCTCGGCGTCGGCTGGGCGATCTTCCACATCCTGATCGTGGCCCTGCAGGCCTTCATCTTCATGATGCTGACCATCGTGTACCTGGCGATGGCACACGAGCATCACTAGCAAGAACACGTCAGCACCGGCTTCAACTCCAAAGCAGCGCCCCGCTTCACCCTTCATCACCACACATCAGCAAAAGAGGTTTTTGAAAATGGAA
>CAZXXM010000226.1:0-337 GCA_964644715.1 uncultured Salinisphaerales bacterium | reverse complement strand
ATGATGCTGACCATCGTGTACCTGGCGATGGCACACGAGCATCACTAGCGAGCAGCAACGTCACCCGCGTCACGACAGCCTTCGATTCCAAGCAGCGCCAGCTTCACCCTAATTCACCACACATCAGCAAAAGAGGTTTTTGAAATGGAAAAGCTCCAGCTCCTGGCAATGATTCAGGCCTCCACCGGCATCGGCATCGGCCTGATCATCGGCCTGGGCGCGCTCGGCGCGTGCGTCGGCGTGGGCATCATGTGCTCGAAGTTCCTCGAAGGCGCCGCACGCCAGCCGGAACTGACCCCCATGCTGCAGGCCAAGGTGTTCCTCCTGCTGGGTCTGA
>CAZXXM010000225.1:0-5639 GCA_964644715.1 uncultured Salinisphaerales bacterium | reverse complement strand
CGCGAAATGGACAAGTTGTGGACGGACCTGCGCACCGTGCTGCAGGAAATCTCGGCGGGGGAGGCGACGCTGCTCGATCCGCTCGACGTGGACCGTTTCGCCAAGCTCTACCACACGCACATGGCGCTGGAGGAATCCAACGTCATCCCGCTCGCCGAGATGCTGCTCGCGAAAGACGATCTCGCCGAGATCGGTGCCGCCATGGCGCAGCGGCGGGGCATTGCTGTTTAGCTATTCTTGTCTGATTGAGTTAGTTGTTTGTTGATTGAAGCTTCTAGTTTCTGAATTTCTCTTTCGCGATCGGTCCACCAATCTGTTGACCAAACGCGATGTAATTTCCATCCGAGCCCCTCTAGAATAAGTTGACGAAGTCGGTCGCGATCTCTGGCGGTAGGCAGCGAGTGGTAAGTTGCGCCATCACATTCGATCCCGAGCAAATACCTTCCTGGTTCCTTAGGGTGGACGACAGCCATATCTATTCGGTAGCCGGAGCAGCCGATCTGCGGGTGCACTACCCATCCTTTGTCACGCAAAGCTCGAATAACCTCAAGTTCTAGCGGGCTATCCGGTTCGCGACCGGTTGGCATGGCCTGTTCGATAAGCGCACGTGGTCCTTTGGTGGCGAATTCGAGATAGTTTTTGAGGTCCGCTACGCCTGCCGAACGCGTTTTCGACAGGTCGATATCCTCGGGGCGGATGGAACTAAAGATCCTTACGCCGACCCGCGCCCGGGTGATTGCCACGTTTAGTCGGCGTTGGCCACCCTCCTGGTTGATCGGCCCGAAATTCATGGCCATCTTGCCTGCAGCGTCCTTGCCGTAGGTGATCGAAAACAGGATGAGATCACGCTCGTCGCCTTGGACGTTCTCCAGGTTCTTGATGAACAGCTGCTCCGGACCATGCTCGGCAATGCGCGGCTCTAGTTCCGGCATCTTACGTAATTCTTCTTCCAGCAGTGTTTCGATGAGCTTCTGCTGAGTCTGGTTGAAAGTAACGACTCCCACGGTCAGCTTGCGCCGGGAGTCGTCCGAGAAGTGCGTCACGATTTCCTTGACGATGGCATCCGCTTCAGCACGGTTGGTGCGGGTCGCGCCGCGGTCGTAAATGCCATTGACCAGATTGAGTTGAACCGCGAGGTCGCTCGTTACCGGAGAAGGGAAAGTGATGAGTCTGGAATCGTAATAGCGATGGTTCGAGAACGTGATTAGGCTCTCGTGCCGGCTGCGGTAATGCCATTCCAGTCGCAGGGTCGACAATCCGGCGCCCAAGCATTCGTCCAGTATGCTTTCCAGATCCTGTACCGGGGCGTCTTCCGCACCGTCACCTATGGCCTCATCGGCGTCATCGGCACGGTTGAAAAAGTTGGTGGGCGGAAGCTGCTTCGGATCGCCTACGACGATCAACTGTTTTCCGCGCGCAATGGCGCCGACCGCGTCCCAGACCGGAATCTGCGACGCCTCGTCGAAAACCACGATATCGAAATTCGAATGGGCGGCGTCTAGGTATTGCGCAACTGACAGCGGCGACATCAGCAGACAGGGCTTGAGCCGGGGCAGCAGAATCGGGATGCGGTGCACCAGTTGGCGAACTGGCAGGTGGGCCCGTTGTTTCGCCAGTTCCCGCAGGACCAGGGCCATTTCTGGATCTGGCTTCTGGCCGGGGAGTTGCCGCGGCACTTTACCGGCCAGGACAGCCGTAATGTACTGTTCGGTGAGCTTCTGGAAACGTTCGTCCGCCTGACGGAATTCGAGGATCTTCCGTTCGTGATCGGCGCTCGCGAAGCCGCGCAGGGCGGGATCGCGGTCGATAGCCGACTTCAGCCACCAGACCTGATAAGAATAGTCGGTATATGCGTCGAGATCCTGGATTGGAATCCGCTTTTCCTCCACAGCGCGAACGACAGATTCCAGTCCGGCGGCAAGGGCCTGTTCCCTGAGTTGTCGCCAGCGGCACCAAAGTCGCAACCAGCGCCGGGATGCTGCCCATCTCCCGACGACAGCATTCATCCGGCTGGGTAGGCCGGCGGCAGCAGGGTCGCCCGACAGTTCTGGGCCGGCGCCTGACATTTCAGTAACGGTCGCCAAGCGCCCGCGGAACGCATGCCATGCATCACGGAAAGCGGTGAGCTTGCCGCTGAGAGTCCCGGTCGGAAGCAAAAGGCTTCGTTGTTCGCCGACCAGTTTTCGCAGCTGTTCTATCATCATGCGCTGGTCACTTCCGTCTGCAAACCGACCGATGGCCTCCTCGAGGCGCTTTCCCCACTGCTCGTGCCGTTTCACTGCCGCCCAGTCTGTATCGCTTCCCTTGTATTCGGCGCCCAGCAGTTCGACGCAATGCGTCTCCGAAGCGCCGAGCGCCTTGTCCTCGACGTTCAGCCCGCACAGCTCCTCAAGCAGATTGGGCATTTCCTCGTTGCGCGGTCTCTTCTGGTCAATGGTGTGGAGAAGCAGGCGGCCCGTGACGGCGCGCCGGGCGAACCAGCGTTTCGGCCACCAGGCGGCCGAGGCCAACGTCCAATCCTGCGTCAACTGTTCTCCGTTTACCGCCGAAACACCCGGCTTGAACCTGGTCGACAATTGCCGCCAATGGGCCTGCCGCCGCTCGCCGTGCTGGCGGATGATCTGCAGGCGAGTCCGGATCGTCTCGTTCGCGCCGTGGACGGCGAGTCCTTTGGGAACCTGAGGTGCCTGCAGCAGCACATCGATGAGGCCGTCCACCGCTTCCAGCAGCGACGTTGAGGGCGCGTCCAGCTTGACGCCCAGCGGCGCAGCGATGGTAGAAGCCGTTTCCAGAAAGCGGGAGGCCGCTATGCCCAGCGCTGCGGATTCCTGTAGCAGACGCTCTTCCCAGGCGTTCGTCCATTCGGTGTGCCTGACCAGCGCGAGCGGGTGGCTGCCGACATCCCCCAGCTCGCCCGCGACCGACTGCATGGTTCGAACCGTTTCGCGAATCCGATCCAGCGCTTCCTCGTCGTGAACATCCGGATCCGGCCAGGGCATCGTGGCGGGCGTCCAGCCGCGATGACTGATTGCCGTGTCGGTTGCCCCGCGCACGGTCAGGCCATTGCGGTGCTGGCGATGCAGCGCTCGCACGAAGCCGTTCAGATCGGCGCGCAACCGGCCGATCCGTTCCGCTTCACGTTTCCAGTGGGCCGCCGTCTGTCCCTGTGTGGCGTCCATCGCCGACCGCAACTGGGCGAGGACCTCAGTCTTGCGTGCCTTGGCCGAGTGCAGTTCCAGGCAAAACGGCCCGAGCCCGATGGCGTTCAGCCGGCGCTCGACCACATCGAGCGCGGCCATCTTCTCCGACACGAACAGCACGGTCTTTCCTTGTCCGAGGAAATGGGCAATGAGGTTGGTGATGGTCTGCGATTTTCCGGTGCCCGGTGGTCCTTCCAGTGCGAAATCATGCCCTGCACCGGCGCGGCTCAACGCATTCATCTGCGAGGAATCGGCAAGGAGTGGAGCGAGCAGACTTTCGGGTGGATGACGCTCGTCGAGATCGTCGCGTGGGCGGAGGTCCTCGGTTGCCCCGATTGGTTCCCTCGGACGCTCGATCAGGTGATCGACCACCCGGTTCTTCTTGAGCTGCTCCGTCCGGTCCTGGAGGTCTTTCCACATCAGATATTTCGTGAACGAGAAGATGCCGAGGTAGACGTCCTCAATGACCTCCCATCGCGGAATTTCCTTCACGGCAAGGCGGAAAACCTGCCAGATCTTCTTGACGTCTACGCCGCCTTTGTCCTCGGGAAGGGGGTCGATGCCCTTCAGCGTGAGCTGGAAGTTCTCGCGCAACAATTGAACCAGCGTCGGATTGACGATGATTTCGTCATCATGACGCTTGATCGAAAAGCCTGTGCGCACGGACTGGCGCGTGAGCGTGACCGGGACGAGGAGTATGGGAGCCAGATGGGTCTTTTCCGCCCGCTCGTCCTCGGCCCAGCGCAGGAAGCCCAGTGCCAGATACAGCGTGTTCGCGCCGCCTTCCTCCAGTCCTAGGCGTGCGGCGCTGTAGATTTCGTAGAGTCGTGAATCGAGGGCTTTCGGTTCGACGGAGGCCAGCAGTTCTTTCTGCTGCATCGCCTGTTTGGCCGCAGCCTCGATGGGGTCCTGTCCGGTGCGCTGCGTGGCTACACCGGCGACTCGCGGATCCGCCCCCTGCATAATCTGCGGCAAGGGGCGGAACTTCCATTCCTGTCCGTCGGCCAGCGCATCCTCCAGGTGTGCCGGGTCCGGCACCCGCAGTGGCAGCATGACCTTTGTGGCCTTGAAATTGATGAGCCGGTTGCGCAGGGTCAGGTCCAGCAGCTTCGACTTCCAGCGGGCGAGCCGACCTTCCGGTGTCTCGGGCCGCACGTTCTCGTCGAGCAGGAAGGCTTCGCCGTCGAGCGGCGGCAACGTGGGAGGCGGTTCGATGCCGGCATCGGCGGCGGAATCGGCAATGCGTTGTTCCGTCTTGTCCGCTGCCTCGGCCCGGCTAGGGAGAGGTCTCACCTGCTCGATGCGGGCGCGCTTGATGTCGATCGCGAACTGGAACTCGCCTTCCTGCTGGAGATGTTCCAGCCCTAGCTCGCAGGCTGCGCGCAAGGAAGGGCGGGGGCGGTGAGTCAGTACCGTCGTCTCAAAAGCAATCAACTCGCCGCTTGCTACACGCTTTCGTATCGCCTGCCCGTCGTCGAACGTGGGTGTCGGGAACGTGGTGTTGATCAGCCAGCAGCCGATCCAGGCGTGCCCCTTCTTTATGAGGACGACCGGATTGAGGCCCGCCTGTTCGAGGCAGGAAGCCAGTAGCATCGTGAGATCCATACACGTCGCGATGCCGCCGGAAAGTATCCGATCCGGCGTGCGGATCTTCTGTCCGTCATTGGTAAACGAGGCGGGCGGTTCACTGTAGTGCAGACCCGATGCGCCGATCGCGCTATAGATAGCGGAAGCCTGCGCCCACACGTCCTCTCGGTTCTTTGACTGGTAGCCGTTCATCGAGCGTCCGCCGCCTTTTGCGAGTAGCTCACCGCCTTGGAAGATAAGGCGATCAACGGCGGGATTGTTCGGCAGGGAAAACGCGGCCAGCAATTCCGGCAGGACGCGGACGCCCGCCCACTGGTCGTAAGCCAGCACGTCCACCACATGATCGGCGCGGGCCAGCTCTGTTCCTGCTGAATTCACTTGCACGACGACGCGGCCACGTTCCGCCTCGTTCAGTTCCGCGAGGTAGCGGTGTTGGAACTTGAGGTCCAGCGCTTCTATGCGCCGCGTTTCCTGCGGATCGAGCCGTTCGAACTTCAGGCGTATTCCATCGGCGAATTCAGGCTCGCAACGGATGGCGACTTCGACTTCGCGCAACGGATGTTCGGTGGTGTTCGTGATGCTCAGGCTGCGGAGGAGAGGTACGTTGTTCTGATAAGAGGCGTAATTAACTATATTGTCAGAAATGATCTCAATGCGAATCTTGGCGACGTCCTGCAAAGGTTCGGTTATCCCGATTGTGGATGGATCCATTCAATCGCCCCTCATTAGAACTAATTTAATGATTCTCTTTTCGAAAACCGAAATAGATGATCTGACTAAAATCGACTTGATACAACACCAGCTACTATTTCTCTGGCAGTCTCCGCGAGGATCGTTCTATGGGTTCTATTG
>CAZXXM010000224.1:0-5644 GCA_964644715.1 uncultured Salinisphaerales bacterium | reverse complement strand
TACGGCTTGTCGGTATTCGAAGGCCTCAAGACCTATCGCGATCGCGAGGGGTCGGCCTGTCTGTTCCGTGTGCGCGAACACGCGCAACGCCTGGCGAACAGCGCTCGGCGTCTGCACATGCCCGAACTGCCGGAGGCCCTGTTCATCGAAGCCTGCGCGATCGCCTCGCGGCTGCACGAGGATTTCCTGCCGCCGCACGGGCGCGGCTCGCTCTACCTGCGGCCGACGCTGTACGCGAACGAAGAAGCGCTCGGATTTCGCGTGGCGCGGACCCACCGGCTGGCGGTCATCGTCACGCCCAGCAGCGATCCGCTACCGCGAACGATCACGCTGTGGGCCGAGTCGGAACTCTCTCGCGCGGCAATCGGAGGAACCGGTGCGGCCAAGACCGGCGGAAATTACGCCGCGGGTCTGCTGGGCCTGCAACGGGCACGCGAGCGTGGTTGCGACGACGTGGCTTGGCTCGATGCTTCGCGCTGGCGGTTGTCGGAGGCGGGCACGATGAACCTGTTCGTGCGGGTGGATGGCGTCTGGTGCACGCCGCCGCTGGACGGAACGATCCTGGCCGGCGTGACGAGAGACAGCCTGCTCACGCTGATGCGTGCCTCGGGAATGGCCGCCCAGGAATCCAGCCTCGATTTGCGTGAACTCTCGCGGTTCGAGCGCGAAGGAAGGCTGGGTGGAGCGTTCGGCTGCGGTACCGCTTCGAGAGTTGTGGGCATCGCGGCCGTTCGTGGCGCGTTCGGCGTCGTGCGTTTCACCGACGACGGCACGATCGACGCGTTGCGCCTGCGGCTCAAGCGCTGCCAGGAAGACGGTGAGCCGGGCTTCACGTCCTGGAGACGCGCGGTCTGACCCGTCGGCGTGAATGCCTGCGCCCTCTTCTCGCGATCGCGGGGAGAGGGTGGCTTCCTTTACTCCGATGCCCGCAGTCGAAAGTGGGACATCGCGGGCCGGCGTAGCCGGCGCGCGTATTCGCTCATGTAACCGACCCAGTTGTTGGTGTTGCGGCCGTTGACCAGATACCAGCTGCTGCATCCGCCGGTGTAGGCGAGATTGCCGCTGCGGGCGGCCATCTCGGCGTTGAACGCCTGCTGCGCCTCGGGTTCGACGTCGATCGACGCGAGCTGGCGCCGCGTCATCTCGCGTATCCATCGCGTGATGTAACGCTGCTGGCGTTCGAGCATGAAGATGATCGAGCCGGCACCGAGGTTCGAATTGGGTCCGTAGAGCATGAACAGGTTGGGGAAGCCGGAGACGGCCACCCCCAGATAGCCTTCCGCGCCGTCCTTCCATCGCTGACGCAGCGAGACGCCGCCGAGCCCGTGGAAGTCCATCGGGGCCAGAAACTGTGTCGCAGAGAAGCCGGTTCCGAACACCAGGGCATCGATCTCGCGCGTGATGCCGTCGGCGGCGCGGATGCTGGAGGTGCCGACTTCGAGCACCGGTTCGGTGACCACGTCGACGTTGGATCGCGCCAGCGCGGGCAGCCATTCGTTCGACAGCAGGATGCGCTTGCAGCCGAGCGGCGTGTCGGGCGTCAGCCGCGCGCGCAGGACCGGATCCTTCACCTGCGCTTTCATCAGTGCCCGCGCCGCCAAGCGCAGCAGCGGGCGCGACAGCCGCCCGAGCAGCGAGCCGTTCTGCAATGCGGCCGAAAGAAACTCGTACCACCAGTAGATGCGCCAGCGATCCAGCGTGTGCAGGAACGGCAGGTTCGTCAGCAGCCATCGCTCGATACGGGTGTAGCTGCCGTCGAACTTGGGCAGGGTCCAGCTCGTGGAACGTTGGAATACGTGCACACGCTCGGCCTGCGCGGCCAAGGCCGGCACGAACTGCACGGCGCTCGGTCCGGTTCCGATGACGGCGACGCGCTTGCCGCGAAAGTCGTAGTCGTGCTCCCAGCGGGCTGAATGGAACACGCGGCCGGTGAAGCGTTCGATGCCCTCGAGCTTCGGCGTCTGCGGGAGATTGAGCTGCCCTACGGCGCTGATCACGATCTGCGCTTCTTCGGCGCGGCCGTCGGCGAAGCGCAGGGTCCAGGTCGAGCGTGTCTCGTCGAAATCGGCGCCCGTCACCTCGATCCCGAAGCGGACGTGCCGGCGCAGGTCGTACTTGTCGGCGACGTGCCGCAGGTAGGCGTGGATTTCGCGCTGAGGCCCGTAGCGACGCGACCAGGCGTAGTGCGGCTCGAACGAAAAGGAATACAGGTGGGAGGCTACGTCGCAGGCGGCCCCGGGATAGGTGTTGTCACGCCAGACGCCGCCGACGTCCTGCGCCTTTTCGAAAATCGTGAAGGATTCGATTCCGGCCTTCTTCAGGGCCCATGCCATGCCCAGGCCGCCGAAGCCGGTCCCGATGATGGCGATGCGGGGTATGCCGTTGGCGGACGGCGCCGGCGTCTCGTACGTTCCCACTCATCGCTCCCGCATCGCTCGAAGGGCGCGACCTTAGCGCAGCGCGCTGCGATATCGGGATTGTTCTTCAGCTCACCCCGGCGGCATCACCCAGCCGCCGAACTGCTTTTCCAGCGCCCGGGCCACGGCGATGGTCTGGGCATCGCGACCCGGCGCGCCGACCACCTGTACGCCCAGCGGCAGGCCCTGTGCGTTGAGCCCGAGCGGCACCTGCGTCGACGGAAAGCCGAGCACGTTGAAGATGCCGCAGTAGGCGAAGTCGAACGGCGTGAACAGCGGATGGTTGTGCTTGGGCGCCACGCGCGTGTACGGCGGGTACAGCAGCACGCCGTCGTCGCCCAGGACGTCGATCAGCTCCGCGCGCAGGGCCTTGCCCAGCTCCACGTAGCGCCGCGTCGGCAGCGGCAGCATTTCGATCAGCGCGAGCACCAGTGCCGGCAGCGTGTGCGGCGTCAGGCCCAGCGGCCACTTGGCGAGCTCGCGAAGCGTCGAGATGCGCCGGCCCTGGCCGAGCTGCACCGCAAACGGTTCGGGTTCTGCCGCCTGCATCAACGCGGCCCAGATGTCGAAGGCCTTGCGCAGCGGGCGAGGCTGGAGCCATGTCAGTCCCCGCGGCGACTGCGAACCCAGCCACTCGGCCGCTCGCGCCTGGGCGGCGGACAAATCGGCCGCGACCTTGCGGGCGCCGTCGTCGCGGATCGCGAAGATGCGCAGCTGGTCGAGCTTCACGCGACGCGGGTCGCCGCGCAGCGCCCCCGCGGTGCAGACCGGATCGACGCCGTCGGGGCCGGCCAGGATCTTGAGCAGGGGCCACAGGTCCTCTGCGCGCCGCGCGATCGGGCCGGTCACGCAATTGCGGTTCATGTCGCCCGCCGGCTCGGGATACTGGCCGGTGTTGGGCACGATGCCGGGTGTCGGCTTGTGTCCGAAGACGCCATTGAAAAAGGCCGGGAAGCGGATCGAGCCGCCGACGTCGGCGCCCAGGCCGAACGGCGAAGCCCCGGCTCCGATGAGTGCGCCTTCGCCGCCGCTCGAGCCACCCGCGATGCGGCTGGCATCGTAGGGGTTACCGGTGCGGCCGTAGACGCGATTCGCCGTCTCCATCCACATGCACAGCTCGGGCGTGTTCGAGAAGCCGAGCACGATCGCGCCGGCGGCGCGCAGCCGCGCCACGGTCGGCGCTTCGACGGTGGCGATCGCCTTGCGGCGCGACACCATGCCGGACACCTGCGGGAAGCCGGGGAACGCGAAGTTCTCCTTGATCGTGCAAGGCACCCCCAGCATCGGGGGCAAGGCGCCGCGTGGCTCCTCGCTGGCGAGTCGCGCGTCGGCCGCATCGGCTTCGGCCCGGGCCTCGTCGAAGCGGAACTGCACCATGGCGTTGATGCGCCGGTTCACGGCGACGACCCGCGCGATGTGCGCGTCCACCAGTTCGCGGGACATCAGGCGCCGAGCGCGCAACGCGGCGGCCATTTCCGTGGCGGATGCGGTCAGCGGATTCATGGGGCGGATCGGCTCAGGTCGTGCAGTCCGGCCGGATTCTCCGCCATCGCCTATCCGCGTGCCGCGACGCGGTCGTCTTTCGAGGTGCGGGCGCGGTCGATGTGGCGGGGGAGTCGCCCCATTCGAAGCGTTCCCGGCGACCCCGGGTGACGGGTGGTCGTGGTCCGAGAGGCGCATGTATTCCACGCCAGGCGCGGGCGCGCCGGCGGCCACGTCCGGCCCGGAGCCCGTTCTGCAAGAATCGCGGCAGGCGGAGCGCCGGTTCACCCCACGCAAAAATAAAACGAGACGCGAGATGGCAAGCGCAGAGAACAAGCAGACCCTGCTCGACTGGTTCCACCACTGGGAGCTCACGCAGCCCCAGGCCGTGTACCTGACGCAGCCCGACGGTCACAAGGTGACCGACTACAGCTGGGCCGAGGTGGGCGATCAGGCGCGCCGGATGGCCGCGCATCTCAAATCCATGAAGCTGCCCCCGCGCAGCAACATCGGTCTTCTGTCGAAGAACTGCGCGCACTGGATCATCGCGGACCTTGCGATCTGGATGGCCGGACACGTCAGCGTGCCGCTGTATCCGACACTCAATACCGAGACCGCCTCGTTCATCCTCGAACACGCCGAAGTCCGCGTGCTCTTTCTCGGCAAGCTCGAAAAGTCCGATTGGGATTCGGTGCGTTCGGCGCTGCCCGCGGATCTTGCGTGCATCGCGCTGCCACTCGCGCCCCCCAACGACTATCCGCGCTGGGACGATCTGGTGACCAAGACGAGGCCGGCCAAGACGGCGCTGCGGCGCAAGCCCGAGGAGATGGCGACGATCGTCTACACCTCCGGCAGCACCGGCAAGCCCAAGGGTGTGATGATCAGCTTCGGCACGATGCTTCGCTGCGCGGAAGGTGCGCGCAACATCGTGGAGCCGACGCCCGAAGACCGCATGATTTCGTACCTGCCGCTGGCGCACGCGGCCGAGCGCGCGGTCGTGGAATCGCCGTCGCTGCGCGGTGGCTGCCGCGTCTACTTCGCCGACTCGCTGACGACCTTCCTGGACGACATGCGCCGCGCGCGCCCGACCTTGTTCCTGTCGGTGCCGCGGCTGTGGACCAAGTTCTATCTCGGCATCCAGCAGAAGCTGCCGCTGAAGCGGCAGAAGGTGCTGTTCCGGATGCCCGTGGTCGGCGGCATCGTGAAGCGCAAGCTGCTGCACGAGCTGGGCCTGGTCTACACGCGCTACGCCCTGACCGGTGCCGCGCCGCTGCCGCCGCACATTCTCGAGTGGTATCGCGAGATCGGCCTCGAACTGATCGAGGGCTACGGCATGTCGGAGAACTTCGCTTATTCGCACGCCAACCGGGCGGGTCAGGTGCGCGTGGGCTACGTCGGCCAGGCCATGCCCGGCGTGCAGTGCCGTATCGCCGACAACGGCGAGATCCTGGTGAAGAGCCCCTGCAACATGATGGGCTACTACCACGACGAAGCGCGCACGAAGGAGGCGATCGACGCCGACGGCTGGCTGCATACCGGAGACCGCGGCGAGATCGACGACAAGGGTCGGCTGCGCATCACCGGCCGCGTGAAGGAGCTGTTCAAGACCAGCAAGGGCAAGTACGTGGCGCCGGCGCCGATCGAGAACCGCCTGATGCGGCATCCGAAGATCGAGGCCGTCTGCGTGGCCGGCGCGGGCATGCCGCAGCCCTACGCGCTGGCCATGCTGAGCCTGGATGCGCAGG
>CAZXXM010000223.1:2907-5681 GCA_964644715.1 uncultured Salinisphaerales bacterium | reverse complement strand
GATGCGGAAATACGGCGCGGCATCCGTCCCGGTGCCCGCGCTCCACTGCCAGCCGCCGTTGTTCGCCGCCATGTCGCCATCAAGGAGCCGTTGCATGAAGTAGCGCTCGCCGCGCTGCCACGAGATCAACAAATCCTTCGTCAGGAACATCGCCACGATCATGCGCAGGCGGTTGGGCATCATCCCGGTGGCGTTGAGGCAGCGCATCGCGGCGTCCACAATTGGGTAGCCCGTCCGCCCGGCGCACCACGCGGCGAACTGTTCGTCCGTCCCGCTCCATTCCAAGCGGTCGTACTCCGGCCGGAACGCACCCTTCGCGATGTGCGGGAAGTTCATCA
Organism: uncultured Salinisphaerales bacterium; assembly: GCA_964644715.1. GTDB lineage: Bacteria > Pseudomonadota > Gammaproteobacteria > Nevskiales > Nevskiaceae > Panacagrimonas. The sequence continues at coordinate 5,343 of CAZXXM010000223.1, read as the reverse complement.
GGATTTGCTGATAGAACTCGCGCCAGATCAACTCGCTCAACCACACGTCGCAATCACGCTGTTGCTCCGGAGTCGCGCCATCGCGTGCGGCCCGCAGCTTCGCGTACACCGTGCGGATGCCCACGGTGCCGGCGCGCAGATGGATCGAGAGATTCGAAGTGCCCTCGACCGCGGGGAAGTCGCGTTGCCCGGCATAGCGAAACACCGGCCCGGCGCACCAAAGTCGCTGCTGCTGGTTGTGGAACTGGCCGTGCTCGATGCCGGCGCGCACCAGGCCCGCCGTGAATTCGGGCCGCAGCGCGATGTGTTCGCCGCCACGATCCTCGAACGCGTACATCTCCTTCTCGACCACGTCGGTGACTTCGCCGACCGCCCGCTTGAACAGCGACGTGGACTCGACGACCGGGATGCGCACCTCGCGATAGGCGTAGGCCTCGAACAGGCTGCGCGCGGTATCGAACAGGTACTGCCACAGCGCCGAGTCGGCCGGCAGCACGTCGTTGAAACCTCGGATGCTCTGGATCTTCACGCGCTCTGGGCCGCCTGCTTCTGCTTTTCGAGCCGTTCGCGCACGAGCTTCTCGAGCACGTCGACCAGCTGGTCGTTGTGCGCCTTGTGCGCGATCTGGCCGTCCACGTAGATGGAATTCGGATAACCGCCGGCGACGCCGATGGCGGCCTCGCGCGACTCGCCGGGACCGTTGACGACGCAGCCGATCACCGCGAGGTTGATCGGCTCCTCGATGCCTTCGAAGCGCGATTCGAGTTCGTTGACGACCTTGATCACGTCGAAGTTCTGCCGCGAGCAGCTCGGGCAGGCCACGAGGTTGATCCCGCGCGAACGCAGGTGAAGCGACTTGAGGATGTCCCAGCCGACCTTCACCTCCTCGACCGGATCCGCCGCCAGCGACACGCGGACGGTGTCACCGATGCCGTCGGCCAGGATCATCCCCAGACCGATCGACGACTTCACGGCGCCGGCCCGAAGGCCGCCGGCCTCGGTGATGCCCAGGTGCAAGGGATGGTCGATCAGCTACGACAGCTTGCGATAGGCCTGCACCGTCATGAAGACCTCGCTGGCCTTCAACGAAACCTTGAAGTCCTCGAAGTTGTGGCGCTTGAGGATCTCGATGTGCCGCAGCGCGGATTCGACGAGCGCGTCCGGCGTCGGCTCGCCGTACTTTTCCTGCAGGTCGCCTTCCAGCGAACCGGCGTTGACGCCGATGCGGATCGGTACGCCGTGGTGGCGCGCGCAGGCGATCACTTCCTCGATCTTGCGGTCGCTGCCGATGTTGCCCGGGTTGATGCGCAGGCAATCGGCGCCCATCTCCGCCGCCTTGAGCGCGCAGCGGTAATTGAAGTGGATGTCCGCGATCAGCGGCACGTAGCCCACTTCTTTCTTGATCTTGCCGAAGGCCTCGGCGGCCGCGATCGTCGGCACCGAGACGCGCACCATGTCGGCACCGGCCTTCATCGCGGCGCGGATCTGCTCGACGGTGGCCTCGACATTCTCGGTGTCGGTGTTGGTCATCGTCTGCACCGAGATCGGCGCATCGCCTCCCACCAGCACGCGGCCGACCTTGATCTGCCGCGACTTGCGCCGCTCGATCACGTGGTGGGCCTTCATCGCCATTGCGCGTCTTCTTCGGTTCAGTTCGCGCCGGCGGCGGGAAGCGTGAATCGCGCCGTGGAATTGCCCTTGACGTAGGCCTTGAGATCCACCGGCTGCCCACCGAACGTGACCCTCACGCCCGGGGCGTTGCCGAGAAACACGGAGTACGGCGGCTTGCCGTCGAGCGTCTGCTTCTCGCCGGCGGAGATGACGCCCGACAGCAGCGACTTGCCGGTGGCGTCCTCGACCCTTGCCCAGGAAATGGCATCGAATTCCAGCAGCAGCTGCGTGCCCACCGGGGCCGGCGGCGCAACCGGTTCCGCCGTCGCGGGAGGAGCCGCAGCAGCCACGGCCGCCGGATCGGCAGGTGCCGTAGCGGGGGCTGCAGCGTCCGCCGGGGCAGCCGGCACGTCGGTCGGCGTGGTCGGCGCGGCCTGTTCGACCGGCACTTGAGAGTCGAGGATCGTCGGGTCGCTGATCGTGCCCGAGCTGGCATCGACGCCCGGCTCGATCATCTGCACCGTCTGCGACGTCGCCGGCGGCGCGCCGGCCTGACGCACCATCCAGAGCACCGAGATGATCACGATCGCGGCCAGCGGTGCGAGGATCGGCAAGCGCGACGACACGCGCGGCGAAGACCCCAGATCCCCGCCCGAAGCCAGGCGCAGGCGCTGCGGTGCGACCTTCGGCGGCGGCGTGTACAGCCGGTCGTAGGCGTCGATCAGCGGTTGCTCGGGGATCTCGAGGATGCGCGCGCACTTGCGGTAGTAGCCGCGCACGTAGACCGCTTCGGTCAGCGTGCTGAAATCGTTGCGCTCCAGCGCC
>CAZXXM010000223.1:0-2897 GCA_964644715.1 uncultured Salinisphaerales bacterium | reverse complement strand
GGCTCGAGCAGCTGGTCGAATGCGTCGGCCTCCATCGACTCGAGCGTCTGCTTGGTCAGGCGCGTGCTCGACGCCAGCTCCTCGATCGAAAGACCCGCTCGTGTACGGGCGGCCCGGATCGTCGCACCAGGGCTGCCGTGAACGGAGGAATCGGAAGTGACGTGTTCGGCATTCATGAGGCGGACGGACCCAACGGGCTCAGACTTTCTTCGGAATCGGGAAATTCGATGCGCAGCCGGCGCTGATAAGCGGCCGCCGCACCCTGATCACCCAGCGCGTATTCGATCTTGGCGCCCATCCACAGCGTTGCTGCCGTGGCTTCGCCGACTTTCTCGTAGCGCTGCAGGAAGACGCGCGCTCGCGCGTAATCCTTCTTCGCGAGCAGGATCGATGCCATCTGCTGCAGCGCGTCCGGCAACTCGGGACGTCGCTTGAGCGCTTCGCGGTAGTACCCCTCGGCCTTGTCCAGGTCGGGTATGCGCTGCGCGCAGGCGCCGAGGTTGGCATACGCCCTTTCGGGTTCGCGATAGTTCAGCGATGTGGCCGCCTGCAGCATCAGCTTCTCGGCCTCCTTGTAGCGCTTGATCGAACACAGGAACGCGCCGTAATTGTTGCGCGTCATCGGATCGTTCGGCTGCAGCTTCAACGCGCGCTCGTAGTGCGCTTCCGCCTTCTCGTTGTCCTGACGCTGGGCGTACACGAAGGCGATGCCCGCGTGCGCCGGCGCATAGCTCGCGTCCTGTCCGATCGCGCGCGAAAATTTGTCCATCGCCACGTCGTAATTGCCATCGCGTGCGTAGGTGACGCCCAGATCGGTATTGAGACGCGCGGCCTCGCGCATGTCCGGCTCTGCGCGCGGCGCGGGAGCCGCTTTTTCGATGGTCCCGCCGGTCGAGTTCACCGTGACGCAACCCGTCGACATCCCGAGTGCGAGCACGACCAGCAGGAACCGCTTCACGCCGCCCTCACCGGGATGTCGCCCAGACGGCGCTTCTGCTTGTTGAGGACCTTGCCCACCAACTGACCGCAGGCCGCATCGATGTCGTCGCCACGCGTCTTGCGCGTCGTCGAGAGGATGTTCTTGCCGCGAAGGATGTTGGCGAAGGCCTCGATCGCTTCCGGGCGGCTGCGCTTGAAGCGCGTCTCCGGAAACGGATTGAACGGAATCAGGTTGACCTTGGCCGGCATGCCGTTGAGCAGCTTGGCAAGGTCGCGAGCCATCGCAGGAGAATCGTTGATGCCGTCGAGCATCACGTACTCGTAGACGATGTGCATCTTGTGGTCGCGCTGCGCGGTGTAGCGTCGGCAGGCGTCCATCAGTTCGGCGATGGGGTACTTCTTGTTGATCGGCACCAGCACGTTGCGCAGATCGTCGTTGGGCGCGTGCAGCGACACCGCCAGCGCCGTATCGACGTCTTCACGCAAACGATCGATGAAAGGCACCAGTCCTGACGTCGAAACCGTGACGCGACGCTTGGACAGACCGAATCCGAAGTCGTCCTGCAGGATCTTCACGGCCGGCAGCACCGCGTTGTAATTCGCCAGCGGCTCGCCCATGCCCATGAACACGACGTTGGAGATGACGCGCTCGTTCTGGAAATCACCGCCGAGCGCCTTGGCCGCGAACCACACCTGCGCCACGATTTCCGCGGTGTCGAGATTGCGGTTCAGGCCCTGCTGCGCCGTGGAGCAGAACGCGCAGTCCATCGCGCAGCCCACCTGGGACGAGATGCAGAGCGTCCCGCGATCCTTCTCGGGAATGAAGACGGTCTCGATCGCCTGGCCGCCGCCGACCTTGAGCACCCACTTGCGGGTGCCGTCGATCGACTTCTGCTCCGTCAGCAGCTCCGGCGGACGCACGACGAAGCTCGACTCGAGCCTCGCGCGAAGATCCTTGGAGATGTTGGTCATGCCCGCGAAGTCGTCGACTCCGCGGCGGTAGATCCACTGCATGATCTGGTCGGCACGGAACGGCTTTTCGCCGATTGACGCGAACTCGGCACGCAGCCGGTCGCGATCCATGCCGAACAGGTTGACGAGCCGGGAAACGGGGGAAGGTACAGGGCGGGAATCGATCGCAGCGGGACCCGCCACCGGGGTGGCGTCGCTCCGCGTTTCAATCTGCCCTTTCTGATTCACTTCCCGACGATTCCCGATTCTCGATTCCCGGCTTTACCGCGTGCGAGGGCACAGCTCCGTGCCGCGGAAGAAATAGCTGATCTCGATGGCGGCGTTTTCCGCGCTATCGGAACCATGCACCGCGTTCTCGTCGATCGACGCGGCGAAGTCGGCGCGGATCGTTCCCGGCGCGGCCTTCTTCGGATCGGTGGCACCCATGATGTCGCGGTGCTTGGCGACGGCATTCTCGCCTTCGAGCACCTGGATCATGACGGGGCCGCTGGTCATGAAGCTGACGAGATCCTTGAAGAACGGACGGGCGCGGTGCACCTCGTAGAAGCCGCCGGCTTCCTTCTCGGTGAGGTGCTTCATTTGCGCGGCGACGATCTTCAGACCGGCGCTTTCGAAGCGCGAGTAGATCTGGCCGATGACGTTGTTGCCGACGGCGTCGGGCTTGACGATGGAAAGGGTGCGTTCTACGGCCATGACGGTTTTCCTGCTGATTTCTCTGGGTAAAGGATGGACTCGCCAAAGCTGGGCAAGCCCCTGAAAAGCACACGAGTTTAGCGGTCCATGCCGCAGTGCGGCAATCAGGCCCGGGCGGGCTTGCGGTAGGCCCAGGCCATCAGGAAGCCGCCGGTGAGCAGCATCGGGACGCACAGCACCTGTCCCATCGTCAGCCAGCCACCGGCCAGGTAGCCGATCTGGGCGTCGGGCACGCGGACGAATTCGATCAGCGAGCGGAAGGTCCCGTACAGCACCAGGAACAGGCCGCAGAC
>CAZXXM010000222.1:0-5689 GCA_964644715.1 uncultured Salinisphaerales bacterium | reverse complement strand
ATCGTCGAGCGGGCTTCCGGCGTTGGTTCGTTCGGGGTGAAGACTGGGTCAAATGAATTGGCGCGCTTCCACCTGCGCACACTGTGTTTGGCTGTAACCGCCTCTACCAGCCTGCCGCCAAGCAAAGAGCGGCTTTTAACTGGTCGCGCAGTCGCACCACGAGATCAGGAAGTGGCGCGGAGCGGAGACCATTCTTGTTGAGGAACGCTCGCCACAGGACTTGCCTCGTTGGATCGGCACCAAACTCGTCCGTGAGCCCGATCGGCCAGGTCCGTGGAACTGCCAATACCTCGGCCAGCGACGCATACGTCCAGGCTCGATCGGCGTGCGCCACGTGCTCGAACAGGACGAGCAAGTCCTGAGGCTTCAGCTCCACAACTAATTCCACACTCCGGAATACGGATATGCGCCAGCTGATGGTTGCAGGCGAGGCTCGCTCTCAGCGCCATCGGAGAATCAGGATCAGACGCCCGGCTCATCGCCGCAGCTCCTCCTCTGTGCCCCGGCCGGCATCGGGTTCGGAGGCAAGATCAGCGCGAACCAAGTGCGAGGAGCCGATCGAAGAGAACACGCAGAAGACGAAGAAACGCCACCGACTTCCCGATGGCGAGTTACTTCGATTCCTCCGATTCCATGTCCCGTGGCTCAGGGCATGGTCATTGGCGAGGCTCCTCGTCCCGCCTTAGCGCGGATGCGCCCCATGAGCGCGGCGCGCTCCACTTACTTCGGCCATATTGCTCGCGGCTCGGTATCTCTCGATCGTCATATATCCGTATCGATTAATACGGTATTCTGAAGTACCGCTGACTGAGGGGCGGTCAGACGGGAACCGGAGATGGGGACATGAATCGATTCGGGCCTTTGGTCGTCCTGTTGGGGGCGATCCCGTTGATCATGCTTTCTGGTCAGGGAATGGCGACGCTGCTGCCGATAAAAAAGCTGGTGACAGCCGTGCTGACACCTCAGCCCACCCCGCTTCCCCCCCTGCAGCCGCTGCCACCGTTACCCGCGCTACCGGTACTGGGCTCGCAGTCAGGGCTACCGCCGCCGGCCGGCGCGCTGGTTGCCGAGCAAGTGCCCGTTGCGGCAGGCGGCTCTTCGGTCGTCCGTCATTACCTGCTGCATACGCCGAACAGGCCATCAAGCGTTCCGACGAACGAGAAGCTGCCACTGGTTCTGGTCCTGCATGGAAACAACCAGAGCGCGCAGCAAATGGCCAACACCGCCAGCGGCCAAGTCTGGCGATTGATGGCGGACGGCATCATCGGCGACGAGATCGGCCCGTTCTACGTCGCATTTCTGAATGGCGCCACGCCGGGCAATCTGGCCAGCGGACCGCAGGCCATCGGGACCTGGAACGATTGCGACGCCGAGCGCGTCAACAACTTGTCTACCGCCAATGACGTCGCCTTTGCGAAGGCGGTCGTCGCACAGCTGGAAAGCAAGATCAATCCGTCGAAGGTATACGCCTACGGCATGTCGAACGGCGCCATGATGGCGCTCCGATTGGGCCGAGAGGCCGGTGACGTCGTCGCTGCCGTGGCCGCGATCGCTGGCGTCGATCCGCAGCCAGTGAACGACGAGTGCGTTGAGACGGCAGATGGGGTGCCGATGCGCCGGCCAGCAGCGATCGTGCACGGCACCGCCGATTCCCTGGTCCCGTTCGCGAACAACTGCGTCACCAACAGCAACTTGTCTGGCTTGCTCGCTACGATCTGCCGACTCGGACACGCCGAGACAGTAGCGGCCTGGAAGAGCAAGTCCGGTGCGATTTTCGCCGCTGACGAACAGGGCCTGCCCCCGCCCACGACGACGTATCCCAAATCGGCCAGTCCCCGGCCGGCGCCCGCGCCCATCGACGCAACGCGCATCTCCTGCGCGCAACATCTAAAAGGCTTCGATCTATCGTCGCTACTGGAACGGGGACTGCTGGTCCCGGCCAGTCCGAGCGATGTCCAGATTGAAGACTGCGTCATCACCGGTGGCGGCCATCTCGAACCGTCGATCCTGACCTATGCCGGCATTGCCGTCGAAGCCGCGTTCGGCAAGCAGAACAACGACGCCGAATCGGCGATGCTGGCCTGGCAGTTTTTCCGACGCCACACGAAGTAGCTGCAGCAGCGATCGTGAACGGGGCCGCAAGGCGGCCCCGTTCCTCGTCACGGCCCCGACAAAGGGGGCAGAACGAGAGCGCTGATACGCAGGCTCTTTCGCAAGAGATCGGCGCGGCAACCTTCAAGTACCCCCACCGCGCTTGATAATGCGCGGATGAGTCTGCTCCTGCGCCCGCTGCTGGCCCTGCCCGCCAACGTTGTCAACGGCGTGGTGGTATCGCTCGGCATCACCCTCGCCTACCTGGTCGCGCACCCCTTCGGCGGGGCGGTGGGATCGCTCACGGCCGCCGCCGGCGCGGTCTACGCCAGTCTTGCGGACCAGCCCAACGCGCCTTCCCGCACTTGGCGGCGAGTGCTGCTCGCCGGCTTCATCGGCACCCTGGTATCGGCGGTCGTGGCTGCGCTGCGCGAGCAGGCCCTCGCGCTCGGCGTCGTGGTCGTCGCGATCGGCTTTTTGTCGGGCCTGTCGCTGGCCTGGGGACCGCGCGTGGGACCGCTGTCCTTCGTCGGCACGATGGCCTTCGTCTTCACCTACGCCGCGCATCCTGCGCAGGGGACGACGGAACTGCTGATCCGCATCGCCTGGGTCGCGTTCGGCAGCAGCGTGTACCTGGTCTGGGCCGCATCGATGTGCCGCCTGCTGCAGCCGCGGTATCGCAGGCTGGCGCTCGCCTCCGTATTCGATGCCCTCGCAAGGCTTCTGCGAGCGCGGGCCGCGGTGCTCACGGCGCCGGCGCAGGACGTCGGTGCCGGCGTGCGGCTGCAGGGATTTCTCGCGCAAGAGACGCAGCTCGACGAACGCCTGCAGACCGCGCGCGACATTCTCTTCGCCGCCCCGGACGGCCCGCATGCACGCCTGCAGACCGCGCTGCTGCTGCGCGCCATCGAACTGCGCGACGGCCTGCTGCTGAGCCAGCTCGATCTCGATCTGCTCGGCGACGACGATGCCGGCATCCAGGCCTGGCGCACATTGGCGACGACCTATCGCGCCATCGCCGACCGGCTGGATGCGCTGCGGCGGGCCCTCCGACTCGACCTGCCGCTGGGCGACGGACCCGATCCCGGCACGGCGCTGCACACCCTCGATCCGGCCGCCGTGTTCGGCACCGACGGGCGACGTCGCCGCTTGCTGGCCGGCGTCAGGGATCGCACCGGGCACATGCTCGACGATTTGCGCCGCATGCAGGTGCTGCTGCGCAAAGAGGATCTGCCCCGCCCGTTTTCGCGCTCCGAACTGCGCCTGTTCGTCAGCGTGGAAGGCTGGCCGCTGGCCGCACTATGCCCGCACTTTCAGCTCGGCTCGCCCGTGCTGCGTCATGCACTGCGCTCCGCCGTCGCGCTGGGCGCGGCCTACGCGATCGGCCTCGGCCTACCCTGGGCCGCGCATCCCCACTGGATGGTGCTGAGCGTCGCCGTGGTGCTGCGCGGGACGCTCGATCAGACGCTGACGCGTCGCAACCTGCGTGTAGCAGGCACCGCCGCCGGCTGCGTCATCGTGCTCGGATTGTCGTTCGTGGCGACGCCCTGGCTGTCTACCGCCGTTTTCCTGGTGGCGAGCGGACTGGCCCACGCGTTCGCGCTGTCGGCGTACTTCGTCACCGCCACCGCGGCGACCGTGATGGCCCTGCTCCAGGCGCACCTGGTCAATCCGGATCACGGCTTCGCCGTCTACGAGCGCCTGGCCGACACGCTGATCGGCGCGGCCCTGGCCTGGGCCGCGTGCTACCTGCTGCCGTCCTGGGAGCGCAGAGCCCTGCCGGATCTGCTCGCGCGCCTGATTCAGTCGCTCGATCAGCTTGCGGCGCAGGCCGTGCGCCTGCCCGAACAGGCGGGCTCGGAAATCGCGGTGCGCATGGCGCGGCGGGCCGTCTACGAGGCGCTCGGAAGCCTGGCGGGCGCTGCTCAGCGCAGCCGGGCGGAGCCCCGCACCGCACGCGTGCCGACCGAGGCTTACGCGTCGGTGCTGGCGCACAGCTACGCGCTGATGTCGCACCTGGCGTCGGTGCGCGTGCTGCTGTCGCGCCGGCGCGAGCGGCTCGATCTGCCGCTCACGGAGGCCGCGCTGTCCCGCGCCCTGCCCGGCATCCGGGCGCGACTGACGGCGACGGACGCATCGCCGGCCGAAGCGCCGTCCGAAGGACAGACCGCTGCGCTGATCGCGGAACGCGAAGTGCCGGAACACGCCCCTGCCGAAACCCTGCTGCCCTGGCTGCGTCGGCGCCTGTCGCTGGCGGAGGATTCCGCTGCGAGCCTGATCGCGGCGGCCACGGCGCTGGAGCAGGCTGCACGCTCGCAGGAGCGCGAGTCTAGGCCTGCCGCGGATTGATCCGGGCAGCCGCTTTACCTACTCCAGCGGCAAGGCGTCGCGATACCGGACCGCCCCCACCGTGTGGTCGTCGCGCAGCGTCAGCACGGCATCGGCTCGCGACGGCATCCGCTTCAGCGCGTGGCGCGTCAGGCGTTCGTAGTGCTGGATGAAGCGGCCGACCTGCTCACGGGACAGCAGATGGCGACCCGATCCACCGGCCGCCCGCGCCGTGTCCTGTTCCTGCTGCCATCGCCAGCGATGAATGCACGCGATGCCGGGTACCGCGATGAACACCTGCGCATCGAGCAGCGAAAACCAGACTGCATAGGATGTCCTCAGATGATCGTTGACGAAGCGACGCCAGCGGCCATCGACATCCTCGGACGCCTCCAACGCGTTCTCGTCGGCTTCCAGCTCGGCGTCGGCCTGTGGCGGCGTGCCGACGCACCAGCCCTCGAACAGAACGAGATCGACCGGCCCCTGCTGCAGCGACCATTCCGCGCGCGGCCTGCGGTCGTCCTCCGCCTTGGAGAAGCCCGGGAGCGGCAGCCGCTCGTGTGGTCCGAGCCGCGCCAGCCTCCGCAGCGTGTCGATCCCGAGATCGACGTCGTGCGTGCCCGGCACGCCCCGCGTCGCGAGCAGCGGATGCACGCTCGCAGCAAGTTCCTGTCGCGCAGCGCGCGGCAGGTAGAAATCATCCAGCGACACGATCGCGGCACGCAGGCCGTATGCCCTGAAAAGCTCGTCCCCCAGAAACGCGGCAGCGGTACTCTTGCCCGAACCTTGCGCGCCGTTGATGCCGATGATCGGGCAACCGGCCCCCGCCCTGCGCCGCGCCATCCAGGCAGCCAACCCGCGATAGTGTCGCTGAGTCAACGGATCCAGCATCGTGTGCGCTCGAACCCCGTGCCCGGGCCTCAGCCGAGTTCCGCCCGGCCGAGGTGCTGCATCAACTGATCGGTGGTCAGGGGATGGAAGGGGCCGCTACGCGCATCGCGATAGAGCTTCTCCAGGACATGCCCGCGGCGAAACGCCCCGCCGCCCACCAGGCGCATGCCGATGTCGACGACGCGGATCGCATTTTCGGTCGACACCACTTTCGGAATCTCGAGCCAGCCCAGTCGTCGCGAGGAATCTTCCGGAAGCCCGCTTCCCTGGTTCAGGCGCGCCGCTGCGACTTCGATGCAATTCGCCGCCGATTCGATCAGCACACACATCTCGCCGATGCCGACCTGCACCAGCTGCTGTTCGCTGACCTTCACGTCCG
>CAZXXM010000221.1:408-5696 GCA_964644715.1 uncultured Salinisphaerales bacterium | reverse complement strand
TCGAAGTCCGCCGCCAAGGCGCTGATGGAGAAAGCCAGGGTGCCGCTGGTGCCGGGCTATCACGGTGACGACCAGGATCCCGCCTTCCTGAATCAGCAGGCCGACCGCATCGGATATCCGGTGCTGATCAAGGCGTCGGCGGGCGGCGGCGGCAAGGGCATGCGCATCGTCGAAAAGGCCGGCGACTTCGCCGCGGCGCTGGCGTCGTGCCAGCGCGAGGCGCGCTCGAGTTTCGGCGATGACAAGGTGCTGGTCGAAAAATACCTGCAGCGGCCGCGCCACATCGAGATCCAGGTGTTCGGCGACCGCCAGGGCAACGTGATCAGCTTGCACGAGCGCGACTGCTCGGCGCAGCGCCGTCATCAGAAGGTCGTCGAAGAGGCGCCGGCGCCCGGCATGACCCCGGAGCGCCGGGCAGCGATGGGCAAAGCGGCCTGCGACGCCGCGCGCGCGGTCGGCTACGTCGGTGCCGGTACCGTGGAGTTCATCGCGGACCAGGACGGCACGTTCTTCTTCATGGAGATGAACACGCGTCTGCAGGTCGAGCATCCCGTCACCGAAATGATCACGGGACTGGACCTGGTGGAGTGGCAGTTGCGCGTCGCCAGCGGCTCGCCGCTCCCGCTGACGCAGGACCAGGTGCCCCTGCGCGGCCACTCGATCGAGGTGCGCGTCTACGCCGAAGAGCCCGAGAAGGGCTTCCTGCCGTCGATTGGCACGCTCGCGCACTTCGCGCCACCGGCGGCGTCGTCGAACGTACGCATCGATACCGGCGTGGAGCAGGGCGACGTGGTCAGCCCGCACTACGATCCGATGCTGGCCAAGCTGATCGTCTGGGACGAGAACCGCGATCGTGCCTGCGAACGCATGCTCAAGGCGCTGTCGGAATTCCGCGTCGTCGGCGTCGGCAACAACGTCGAGTTCCTCGGACGTCTCGTGGGATGCGCGTCGTTCCGCAGCGGCCAAGTGGACACCGGGCTCATCGAGCGCGAACGCGCCACGCTGATCCCGGAGCCGCAACCGCCCGCGGCCGAGGTTTTTGCGCTTGCCGCGTTCGCGTCGGTGGAAGCCGAACGGGCGTCGCGCTCGTCGTTCACCACCGAGGCCCACTCACCCTGGGGCGTCTCCGATGGCTGGCGTCTCAACGGCGTGCTCGTGCGCCAGCTCGCGTTCGGCAACGGTGAACGGAACGTCGACGTCGCGATCGAGCAGGGATCGCGCGGCAGCCTGCGCATCGATTCACGTCCCGCCGTCGGCAGCATGAGCCGCGACGGCGCCGTGCGACTGGCCTGGGGCGACGCCAAGCTCGACGCACACGTCATCGCGCAGGGCGAGACGCTCTACGTGTTCTTCGATGGACGGCGACACGCGATCCAGATCGTGGACCCGCTGCTGCACGCGGGCGAAGACGCGGAAGAAGGCGGCGGTCTGGTGGCGCCGATGTCCGGCAAGATCATCGCGCTGATCGCAAGCCCCGGGGCGACGATCGAGAAGGGCGCGCCGCTGCTGGTGATGGAAGCCATGAAGATGGAGCACACCATCGTGGCTCCGGCGAACGGAACGCTGAAGGCGTTCCGGTTCGCGATCGGCGACCAGGTACCGGAAGGCGCGGAGCTCGTGGAGTTCGAGAAGGCCAGCTGAAGTCGTAGCCCGGACGAAGTCCGGGGTGTCGTTCTGCAAACGCCGCAACCCCGGACTTCGTCCGGGCTACGGTCAGAGCGCGACTTGGAAGTTCGCTTCGGTCTTCGACTTGATCTCGTCGAGCGTCACGCCGTCGGCCAGTTCGATCAGCTTCGCGCCCGATCCCTTGCGATCGATCTCGAATACGCCGAACTCGGTGATCAGCAGATCGACCACGCCCTTGCCGGTGAGCGGCAGCGAGCATTCCTTCTTGAACTTCGAGTCGCCGCCCTTCTCGCAGTGGTCCATCACGACGACCACGCGCGGCACGCCGGCGACGAGGTCCATCGCGCCGCCCATGCCCTTGATCATCTTGCCGGGCACCATCCAGTTCGCGAGATCGCCCTTCTCCGACACCTGCATGCCGCCGAGGATCGAGAGATTGATGTGGCCGCCGCGAATCATTCCGAACGAGTCGGCGCTGGAGAAATAGACCGTCTTGGGCAGCTCGGTGATGGTCTGCTTGCCGGCGTTGATGAGGTCGGCGTCTTCCTCGCCCTCGAACGGGAACGGGCCCATGCCGAGCATGCCGTTCTCGCTCTGCAAGGTGACCTCCATGCCGTCCGGGATCATGTTCGCCACGAGCGTCGGAATGCCGATGCCGAGGTTCACGTAGAAGCCGTCACGCAGCTCCTTGGCCGCGCGGGCGGCCATCTGGTCGCGGGTCCAGGCCATTAGTTGCTCCCCTTCGGACGCGTGGTCCGGCGTTCGATGTGTTTGACGTAGTTCTTGCCCTGGATGATCCGCTTCACGAAGATCCCGGGTGTGTGGATCTGGTCGGGCGGGAGGGTTCCCACCGGGACCAGCTCTTCGACCTCGGCCACGGTGACCTTGCCGGCGGTGGCGATCATCGGATTGAAGTTGCGCGCGGTTTTTCTATAGATGAGGTTGCCGGCCGCGTCGCCCTTCCAGGCCTTCACCAGCGCGACGTCAGCGGTCAGACCCGTCTCCATCACGTACCACTCGCCGTTGAACTGGCGCGTCTCCTTGCCCTCCGCGACCTTGGTGCCGTAACCCGTGCGCGTGTAGAAGGCCGGGATGCCGGCGCCGCCGGCGCGGATGCGCTCGGCCAAGGTGCCCTGCGGATTGAACTCGATCTCGATCTCGCCCTTCATGTAGCGCGATTCGAGGATCTTGTTCTCGCCGACATACGACGCCAGCACCTTCCTGATCTGGTTGTTGGCGAGCACCAGCCACATGCCGTGCTCGTCGCAACCGACGTTGTTGCCGATCACGGTGAGGTCCTTGGCGCCCGAGTCGCGCAAGGCGACGATCAGGTTCTCGGGAATGCCGCACAGGCCGAAACCACCGGCCATGACGGTCATGCCGTCGCGCGTCAGACCCTTGAGCGCGCTTGCGGCGTCGGGGTAGATCTTGGATGTCACGAAAGCCTCCAGGGACAGCAGGACGAACGGTTGCGCGCGGAAAATCCAAGCCTCCGCGCGGAACTAGTATGGTACACAACTATCTAGATTCATCGCCTCTTCGTCCGTGGCCGTTCACGCGGGCGCGAGCAGCCGGGCGTATTCCGGTACGGGACGATGGCGGTGCGGGCGAATGCTCGCCCGTATGGGCCGCGGTATCAATCGGTGAGTGCCCGTGACTCGTTCGTGTGAGCGACCGCAGAGCGTGCGAGGCGCGAATCGTGCGTCGATCGCGAAGTGCATAAGACCAGAGAATTCCGGATCACGGATTGCGGCATGTCGGCCCGCGATGGACAATTGATCTCGAAGCTTCAAGGAGCGCCCCTCCGGCCCCGCTCCCACGCCGACGATTTACCGCATGAATTTCACTGCAGACGGCCGAGCGGACAACCAGAACCGGCTGATCGGGCTGGCCTTCGTGGTCGGCTTTCACATCCTGCTGGTGTGGGGCCTGATGAATGGGCTGGCCCGCAAGGCCATCGAGCTGCTGCCGCAGCCGATCGAGACCAAGATCATCGAGGACGTGAAACCGAAGATGGAGGAGCCTCCTCCTCCGGTTCCCGAGTTCGAGCCGCCGCCGCCGCCGTACATTCCGCCGCCCGACATCGTCGTGGCGCCGCCTCCCGAACCGCCGAAGACGATCACGCAGATCACCGAGGTCAAGCCGGTGGCGCCACCGCCGCCGCCGGCACCTCCCGCGCCTGCGCACGAACCGGTGCGCGTCGCGCCGAAGATCGATTACGACGGCAGCCCGCGTGGATGCCGCAAGCCGAACTACCCGGCTGCCTCGCAGCGTCTCGAGGAGCAGGGCACCAGTCGTATCCGCCTGCTGATCAACGTTGCCGGCAAGGTCGCCGAGTCCGGCATCGAGAAGTCCAGCGGGTATGCGCGACTCGACGAGGCGGCGATCCGCGCGTTCAGCACCTGCAAGTTCACCGTCGGCACCGTCGACGGAAAGCCCGAGCCCACGTGGTTCCGCATCAACTACAAGTGGAGCCTGGAGGACGAGTGACAGGTGCCGGCAGCGTCGCCCGCCCGGGTCGTCCACCCCCTCAAGCCCGTCGCCCGCGTCACGCCGTCCAGGAGAAGGTCGCCATGCCGTTCGTTTTCCCGTTTCAGTTACCGCTCGCCCTCGTTCGCTGGACCGGCGTTGCGCTGATGTTCGCGCTGCTGGTGTTCGCCACCGCCGGGCAGGCACAGGCGCCCGCCGTTCCGGAGCCGCCCGAGCTGGCGGCGCCTGCGGCCGCGACGCCCGCAGCGGAAACGGTGGCGGTCGCCAATCCCTACGGTCTCGAAGCGCTGTGGCAGCAGGGAGACTTCGTCTCCAAGGGCACGCTGCTGATCCTGGTGATCATGTCGGCCGCGACCTGGTACATCCTCGTCGTCAAGCTGATCGAGCAGCAGAAGCTGTTCTCGGAAGCACGCGAAGTGAGCCGTAGTTTCTGGACGTCGGCATCGGTCGCCAGCGGCATGGACACGCTGAAGAAGGGCGGACCGTTCTGGTACATCTCGGACCGCGGCGTGAGCGCCGATGCGCATCACGAAGGCACCATGGTCGAGCAGATCGACCGCTCGACGTGGATCACGATGTCGGTCAACCGCGCCGTCGACACGGTGCAGAGCAGCCTCACCGGCGGACTCGCCGTGCTGGCGACGGTGGGTTCGACGGCGCCATTCGTGGGCCTGTTCGGAACGGTCTGGGGCATCTATCACGCGCTGACGCAGATCGGCATTTCCGGCCAGGCCTCGATCGACAAGGTCGCCGGCCCGGTCGGTGAAGCCCTGATCATGACGGCCATCGGTCTGGCGGTCGCCGTGCCCGCGGTGCTCGGCTACAACTGGCTGGTGCGCCGGAACAAGAACGCGATGGACGGTGTCCGTGCCTTTGCGTCCGATCTTCACAGCGTGCTGTTGTCCGGCGCGCGCGTCGGCGACAAGAAGTAACGCCACGCCGTTTCGCGGAGCACGCCATGGCCATGCAGATCGGTTCCAGCGACGACGGCGAGGAAGAACTCAACGCGTCGATCAACACCACGCCGCTGGTCGACGTGATGCTGGTGCTGCTGATCATCTTCCTGATCACGATCCCCGTGGTCACGCACACGGTCCAGCTCCAGCTGCCCAAGGAGCGCAACCTGCCCACGCAAACCAAGCCGGAGAACGTGGTCATCGCCGTCAACCGCG
>CAZXXM010000221.1:0-398 GCA_964644715.1 uncultured Salinisphaerales bacterium | reverse complement strand
TGCCGGCCGAGGAGAACCAGCCGCTGCAGACCAAACCGGAGAACATCACGATCGCCGTGGACATCGAAGGCAACCTGTTCTGGAACAACCAGCCGGTGGCCGACGAGGACACGCTGCGCAACAAGCTCTACGAGGTCGCGCGCCAGGTTCCGCAGCCGGAAGTCCACATCCGTGGCGACCAGGAGACGCGCTACGAGAACGTCCACAAGGTCGTGGAGGCCTGCCAGCGTGCGGCGATCCAGAAGGTCGGCTTCATCACCGAACCCGCGCCGCGCGGATAAGCCCCGGAGAACCTCGTCATGGGAATGAACGTCGGCGGCGGCAGCAGGGACGGTGATCCGCAGGAAATGGTCGACATCAACACCACGCCGCTGATCGACGTGATGCTGGTGCTGCTG
>CAZXXM010000220.1:0-5726 GCA_964644715.1 uncultured Salinisphaerales bacterium | reverse complement strand
GTAGACCCGAGCAAACTGCCGGAAAGCGGACGTTCGTGAAGGGTCGCTGCAGGCATGAAGCCGACACCCAATCGTCATCGCCGCCCGGTCGTCGAAAAAAGAGCAAGGCGAAGCCGCAAGCGTGAGCCGCGGCGGCATTCGGAACCGGCTTGAGCCCGATCAGGCCCGTGCTGCTTCGAGCAACGACGGAAACGCCCGCTGCGGACAGCCACGACGTTCGCAGACCTTGCAGCCCAGCCCGATGCGCGTGCTGGCATCGGGCTCCGACAGGTCGAGTCCCCGCGAATAGACCAGCCGATGCGCATGCCGCAAATCGCAGCCCAAGCTCACCGCGAAGGTTTTCTGTGCGCGGCCGTAGCCGACCGGGCCGCTGACGACCTGGCGCGCGATCCAGAAATAGCTGCGCCCGTCGGGCATGCCGGCGATCTGCGTCAGCACGCGCTCGGGCTGGCTGAAAGCCTCGTAGACGATCCACAGCGGGCAGGTGCCGCCGACGCGCGAGAAATGGAAGTCCGCCGCCGACTGGCGTTTCGAGACGTTGCCCGCGCGATCGACACGCACGAAGAAGAACGGCAGGCCCGGCTGGCCCGGCCGCTGCAAGGTCGACAGCCGGTGGCACACGGCCTCGAAGCCCACGCCGAATCGATTGGCGAGCATCTCGATGTCGTAACCCAGGCCTTCTGCCGTGTGCAGGAAGGCACCGTAGGGCATCGTCAGCGCACCGGCGAAATAGTTGGCGAGACCCACGCGGGCGAGGCGGCGTGATTCGTCGCTGCTGAAGCCGCCGTCGCGGATCAACGCATCGATGATGTCGCCGGCCTCGAGCAGGCCGACCTGATACGCCATCTGGAACGCCTGCTGTCCCGGACGCAGGAAGTCGCCCAGGTGCAGGGTGCGCGAGCCCGGATCGAAGCGCTGCTTCTCCTCGCCGCTGTCGACCACGATGCGCAGGCCGTGGCGATCGCGAAGGCGTTGCGCGAGGCGCGGCGCGGCGTCACCCACGGTCAGGCCCGCCGCCGAGAAGATCGCCTCGGCCGCAACGTCGAGTTCGGCCACGTGGTTGTGGCGCTGGTTGAGGTAGTCACGCACCTCTTCGTGCTGGCCGAGTCCGCTGAAGGAAGGCAGGCGCTGCTGGTCGCCGAGCGCGCCGAGCAAGCTATCGGCGCGATCGTTGGCGGCCTTGGCGCGGCGATGCAGTTCGACGATGGAGCGCGCCACCGCCGGCATGTTCGCCGCCAGCGATCTGAGTTCGGCGGTGGAGATCGATTCCGTCGCCGCGTCGGCCAGCACTTCGCGCACCTCGGCGATCAGGCGCGCCTCGTCGTCTTCCGAGAACACCTGCGGGTCGAGCCCGAGTTGCGAATGGATGCGCAACAGCACCGGCACCGTCAGGGGCCGCTGGTTGTGCTCGATCTGGTTGAGATAGCTCGGCGAGATGCCGAGCGACTTGGCGAGGGCGACCTGGCTGATGCCGCGCTCCTCGCGAATGCGCTGCAGGCGCATGCCCATGAACGACTTGGCCATCTCAGATGACCCGCACGACGCATCCCGCCACCCGTAGCCCGGACGAAGTCCGGGATGTCTCCAGCTCGACGTAGCGGCGCATCCCGGACTTCGTCCGGGCTACGGGCGGGGTGCCTTCGCAGGTTTTGCAAACGAACGGTTCATTCTTCGCAATCCTTCGCAGTTTTAGCTCTTTCGGCGCGTTCTGTGATGCGAATAATGCAAAACATCGGGGCCGCTGAACAGGCGCCGCCTCCCTCTTCAACGCGAGATCCGCATGAACGCTCCAACGACCGCAACGACCCTGGCTACCGTTCCCAACGTCAAGCTGCTCATCGGCGGCGAGTTCATCGACTCGCGCACGACGCAGTGGAAGGACGTGGTGAACCCGGCGACCCAGGAAGTGCTGGCCCGCGTGCCCTTCGCCACGACGCAGGAGCTCGACGCCGCCGTCGGTGCGGCGCAGACCGCGTTCAAGACCTGGCGCAAGACGCCGATCGGCGTGCGCGCACGCATCTTCCTGAAGTACCAGCAGCTGATCCGCGAGAACATGAAGGAACTCGCGGCGATCCTCACGGCGGAGCAGGGCAAGACCCTGCCGGATGCCGAGGGCGACATCTTCCGCGGCCTCGAAGTCGTCGAGCACGCGGCCAACATCGGCACGTTGCAGATGGGGGAGCTGGCGACGAACGTCGCCTCAGGCGTCGACACCTATACCTTGCTGCAGCCGCTAGGCGTCTGTGCCGGCATCACGCCGTTCAATTTCCCCGCGATGATCCCGTTGTGGATGTTCCCGATGGCCATCGCCACCGGCAACACCTTCGTGCTCAAGCCCTCCGAGCAGGACCCGATGGTGACGATGCGCCTGGTGGAACTGGCCCTCGAGGCCGGCGTGCCCAAGGGGGTGCTCAACGTCGTCCACGGTGGTGAATCCATCGTCAACGGCATTTGCGATCACCCGGACATCAAGGCGGTGTCGTTCGTCGGCTCCACCAAGGTGGGCACGCACGTCTATCGCCGCGCCACGCTGGCCGGCAAGCGTGCCCAGTGCATGATGGGTGCGAAGAATCACGCGGTGATCCTGCCCGACGCGCACAAGGAACAGACCTTGAGCCAGCTCGTCGGCGCGGCCTTCGGTGCCGCAGGCCAGCGCTGCATGGCGGCTTCGACGGCGGTCTTCGTCGGTGAGTCCCAGAAGTGGATTCCGGAGCTCGTCGCCAAGTCCAGGACCTTGAAGGTCAGCGCCGGCAAGGAAGGCGGCGCCGATGTGGGTCCGGTGATTTCTTGCAGTGCGCTGGAGCGCATCAGCAGCCTGATCGAGAGCGGCGTGAAGGAGGGCGCCAGGCTCGAACTCGATGGCCGCAGTCCGGACGTTGCGAACTACGCCGAGGGCAACTTCGTCGGCCCCACGATCTTCTCCGGCGTGAAGCCCGAGATGCAGATCTACCAGCAGGAGATCTTCGGGCCGGTGCTGGTGATCCTCGCCGCGAACACGCTCGACGAGGCCATCGAGCTGGTCAACGCCAATCCGAACGGCAACGGCGTGGCGGTGTTCACGCAGTCCGGCGCCGCGGCGCGCCGGTTCCAGGAGGACATCGACGTCGGCCAGGTCGGCATCAACGTGCCGATCCCGGTGCCGGTTCCGCTGTTCTCGTTCACCGGCTCGCGCGCCTCGAAGCTCGGCGACCTCGGCCCCTACGGCAAGCAGGTGATCCTGTTCTATACGCAGACCAAGACCGTCACACAGCGCTGGTTCGAGGACGACGTGGTCACCGGCGGCGTCAACACGACGATCTCGCTGCGCTGAACGAATCCAGCAGACGAGCCGATGAACTTCGGACTGTCGGACGAGCAGCGCGCCTATCAGCAGGCCGCGCGGGACTTCGCGCGCGGCGAGTTCGCCCCGCATGCGGCGGAATGGGACGCCAGGAGCGAGTTTCCGGTCGAGACGATCCGGCGCGCCGGTGAACTCGGCTTCTGCGGCATCTACACACCGGAAGCTCTCGGCGGCCTCGGACTCGCGCGCCTCGATGCTTCGATCATTCTCGAAGAGCTGGCCGCGGGCTGCACCAGCACCACGGCCTATCTCACGATCCACAACATGGCGACGTGGATGGTCGCGTCGTTCGCGCAGCCGGCGGTGCGCGACATGTGGGTGCCACGACTGGCGCGAGGGCAGGCGCTGGGCAGCTACTGCCTGACGGAGCCGGGCGCAGGATCGGATGCGGCGTCCATCAAGACGCGCGCCGCGCGCAGCAGCCACGGCTACGTACTCAACGGAGGAAAGGCCTTCATCTCCGGCGCCGGCGCCACCGACCTGCTCGTCGTGTTCGCACGCACCGGCGGGCCGGGTTCGAAGGGCATCTCGACGTTCGCGGTGCCAGCCGATGCCACCGGCATCCGCTTCGGCAAGAAGGAACACAAGATGGGCTGGAACAGCCAGCCTACGCGCACGATCACGTTCGACGACGTCGAGGTGCCGCTCGAGAACCTGATGGGGGAGGAGGGCGAGGGCTTCTCCATCGCGATGAAGGGTCTCGACGGGGGACGCATCAACATCGCGACCTGCTCGGTCGGGACCGCGCAGGCGGCGCTCGACCGCGCGCAGGAACACCTGAATTCGCGCAAGCAGTTCGGGCAGCCACTGTCGCAGTTCCAGGCGCTGCAATTCCGGCTCGCGGACATGGTTACCGAGCTGGTGTCGGCGCGGCAGATGGTGCGTCTCGCCGCCTGGAAGCTAGACACCGGCCGCCCCGACGCCACGACGTACTGCGCCATGGCCAAGCGCCTGGCAACCGACATCGGATTCGACGTCGCGAACCAGGCGCTGCAGCTGCACGGCGGCTACGGCTACAGCCGTGAATTCCCGCTGGAACGCCACGTCCGCGACGCGCGCGTGCACCAGATCCTGGAAGGAACCAACGAAATCATGCGGGTCATCGTGGCCCGTGCCGTCCTGCGCGAAGGCGCCACCGAGGAACTGCGATGAGCTACGTCAACCTGAAACTCGAAAAGCGCGGTCACACCGCGCTCGTCACCCTGTCGAATCCGCCCGCGCATACCTGGACCGCGGAGAGCCTGACGTCTCTGGCGCAGCTGGTGCGCGATCTGGATGCGGATCGCGCGATCTACTCGCTCGTCATCACCGGCGAGGGCGCGAAGTTCTTTTCGGCGGGCGCCGACCTGAACCTGTTCGCCGACGGCGACAAGGCCAAGGCGCGCGAAATGGCGCGGCGCTTCGGCGAGGCCTTCGAAACCCTGAGCCGGTTCCGCGGACTGTCGATCGCCGCGATCAACGGTTACGCGATGGGCGGCGGACTGGAGTGCGCACTGGCCTGCGACCTGCGCATCGCCGAGGAGCAGGCGCAAATGGCATTGCCGGAAGCTGGCGTCGGCCTGCTGCCCTGCGCTGGCGGTTCGCAGAACCTCGCGCTGCTGGTCGGCGAAGGCTGGGCCAAGCGGATGATCCTGTGCGGGGAGCGCGTGGATGCCGCCACTGCGCTGCGCATCGGGCTGGTCGAGCAGGTCGTGCCGGGCGGCGGTGCGCTCGAAGCAGCGCTCAGGCTGGCAACGTCGGTCGAAAAGCAAAGTCCGAGCAGCGTCGCGGCCTGCAAGAAGCTGATCCAGGGCACGCGGCATGCGCCGCTGTCGGCCTTGCTCGCGCAGGAGCGCGAAGCCTTCGTGGACCTGTTCGATACGCAGGACCAGAAGGAAGGCGTCGGCGCGTTCCTGCAGAAGCGAAAGCCGGAGTGGAAGAATGGCTGAGGCATCCGGAATTCCCAGCGCGTTGCGAGTGCGCGAGGTCGAGGCGGCGGGTGGCCGCCGGATCGGTCACGCCACGCTCGACGCCGAGAAGACGCTGAACTCGCTGACCCTGGACATGGTGCGAAGGCTCGATGCGGCGCTCGTCCGCTGGGCGGCCGACGATCGCATCGCCTGCGTGGTCATCGACGGTGCCGGGGACAAGGCGTTCTGCGCCGGCGGCGACGTGCGCTTCCTGTACGAGGCAGCGATGTCGCATCGCGAACCGGGTCCGAACCTGAAAGCGCAGGCCTTCTTCGCCGAGGAATATCGCCTCGACCATCGCGTCCACACCTATCCCAAGCCGGTGATGGTGTGGGGCGGCGGAATCGTGATGGGCGGCGGTCTGGGCCTGTTCGCGGGCGGTTCGCATCGCGTGCTGACCGAGAGCTCGCGCATCGCGATGCCCGAGATCACGATCG
>CAZXXM010000219.1:0-5793 GCA_964644715.1 uncultured Salinisphaerales bacterium | reverse complement strand
CCGCGGCATGGCCAGGATCGTGTCCGGATCGACCTCGCTGTTCGACGGCCTGCGGCTCTCGATCGTGATCGTCTGGCTGCCCGGAGTGGAACAGCATCTTCTGCGAGAACCCCGAGCAGGCGCGCGCGACGCGCAAGGCGGTGCTCGCCCGCGCGGCGCAAGAGGATGCGATCCTCGTTCCGGCGCACTTCGCCGGCCGCCACGTCGCGCGCGTGTCGCGCGGTGCCGACGGCTTCGCGCCGCAGGGACTTTAGGGCCTCCTGAATGAACCTGTCCGCCAGCTTCGAGCAGACCGCCACCGAGCGCGTGCTGATGGGCCAGCCGGCCGCCGAGGCGCTCTGCGCCGAGGCCGGGCGCCTGGGTGCGCGACGCGTGTTCCTCATCGCCAGCGACAGCCTGCTGCGCGATACCGACGAGGTGCGCCGCGTGCAGGACGCGCTGGGCCCGCGCTGCGCGGGCGTGTTCTCCGGCATCAAGCCACACGTGCCGCGTGCCAGCGTGCTGGCGGCGACCGCAAGCGCCCGCGACGCCAACGCCGACCTCATCGTCTCGCTCGGCGGCGGCTCGGTGACCGATGCGGCCAAGATCGTCGCCCTGGCCTTGCGCCACGGCTGGAAGACGCACGAAGACTTCGAGCCCTACCACTTCATCGTCGACGAGAACGGCCTGTCGTGGCCGGATTTCGAAGGGCCGGACGTGCGCGTGGTCTGCGTACCCACGACCCTGTCCGGCGGCGAGTTCAACCCGCTGTCCGGCGCCACCGACGAGCGCATCAAGATCAAGCAGGGCTATCTCAACCGGAAGATGGCGCCGGTGTCGGTCATCCTGGATCCTGCGCTGACGCGGCACACGCCCGAATGGCTGTGGCTGTCGACCGGCGTGCGCGCAGTCGATCACGCCTGCGAGACGCTCGGCTCGCTGCTGTCGAACCCGTTCTGCGACGGACTGGCCGAGAGCGCGCTGCGCCTGCTGGCCGAGGGCCTGACGCGCGTGAAGTCCGATCCCGGAGACATGGAAGGCCGCCTGAAATGCCAGATCGGTGCCTGGCAATCGATGATCCCGATCATCGCCGGCGTGCCGATGGGCATCAGCCACGCCACCGGCCACGCGCTCGGCGGCACGTTCGACGTTCCGCACGGATACACCTCATGCGTGATGGCGCCGTACGCGCTGGCGTTCAACGCGCCGGTCAACGGCGAGCGGCAGCAGCGCATCAGCGCCGCGCTGGGCCACCCCGGAGAATCCGCCAGCACGGTCACCGATCGCCTGATCCGCGCACTGGGCATGCCGCGCAGCCTGCCCGAGGTCGGCGTGAATGCGGCCGACATTCCGCGCCTCGCCGATGCGGTGATGCACGACCTGTGGACGCGCACCAACCCGCGGCCGCTGGAGAACGAGGATGCGGTCGCCGCATTCCTGAGGACCGCGCTGTGAACACCGCGGTCCCGGTCTTCGACCCGAATGATCCGGCGCAGCTCGGCGATCTTCTCGGCACGTACCGGCGGCTGCGAGAGCACGCGCCGGTACAGCACACGCCGCTGGCCGGCGGCACCTGGCTGGTCACGCGCTACGAAGACATTCGCAACCTGCTGCGCAATACCGAGGCGGCGATGAAGACGCCGGGGACCGATCCCGGTGCTCCACTGGCCGGCGGCGCCGGCGAACGGATCTATCGCAGTCTGATGGTGCTGAACGATCCGCCGGTGCACACGCGCATCCGCCGGCTCGCCGAGGCGGCGCTGACGAAGAAGGTCGTCGCCGACCTGCGCACGCGCATCGAGACCGTGGTCGACGAGGCGCTGGACGCGGTCGAAACGCGCGGCGAAATGGAGGCGGTCAGCGAGCTGGCCTTCGTCGTGCCGCTGCGCGTGATCTGCGGCTTTCTCGGCATCCCAGCGGCGGACCGCATGCGCCTGCTGGAATGGACGCCGGACTTCTTCCGCATCTTCCTTCCGGCGGCCAACGATGCGGCGGGCATCGAGGCCTGCCATCGCGCCTGCCAGAACTACATCGATTACATGGGCGAGCTGATCGCCTACCGCCGCCGGCATCCGAAGGACGATCTGTTCACGGCGCTGATCCAGGCCGAGGAGATCGGGCAGCGCCTGTCGCCGGACGAGCTGACGGCGACGGTCCTGTCGCTGCTCACCGGCGGCTTCGACACCACGATGGGCATGATCGCGGCGGGGCTGTACACGCTGGGTCAGCAACCCGACCAGTTCGAGAAGCTGAGAGCGGACCCGGCACGGCTGGCAGCGCCGGCGGTGGAAGAGTTCATTCGCTGGGAGTCTCCGGTTGGCGTGACGTTCCGCCATTTCCAGCAGGACCACGTCGTGGCCGGCACGCTCATCCCGGCTGGCGAGCCGGTGTGGATGCCGCTGTTGTCGGCCAACCACGACGAGACCCGCTTCGACGATCCGGATCGCATCGACATCGAGCGGCCCGACAACCAGCATCTGGCGTTTGGCGGCTTCCGGCATTTCTGCATCGGCAACAATCTGGCGCGGCTCGAAGGCCTGGTCACGTTCGAGCGCATCGCCCGGCGATGGCGCTCGTTCGAAGTCACCGGCCCGGCGCCGCGGCGTGCGAACTTCCAGTTCCGTTCGATGCACTCGCTGCCGCTGCGCTTCCGGCCGAACTGAGGCTTCGGCGAATCGACGCGGCCGGATGAAACCCGTCCGCAGCGCGCCCAACCCGGTCGGGCTGCGACAATGCGCTCATGATCGCCCCCTGGATCGAACTCGCCGGTGTCGCCGTCTTCGCCGTCTCCGGCGCCCTCGCCGCCGGCCGCAAATCGCTCGACCTGCTGGGCGTCGTCGTCATCGCCTGGGTCACCGCCACCGGCGGCGGCACCTTGCGCGACCTGCTGCTCGACCGCGAGGTGTTCTGGATCCAGCAGCCGATGTTCCTCGTGGTCGCCTTCAGTGCCGCGATGCTGACCGTGCCCTACGTGCGCTTCGCGCGGCCACCCGAGAAGTTCCTGCTGCTGGCCGACGCGCTCGGGCTCGCGCTGTTCAGCATCCTCGGCGCGCAGATCGCGATCGGGCTCGGGCAGTCCGGCCTCATCTCGGTGGTCATGGGCACGATCACCGGCGTCTTCGGCGGCGTGCTGCGCGACGTGCTGTGCAACGAGATCCCGATGATCCTGCGCAAGGGAAACATCTACGCCACGGCGGCGATCGCCGGCTGCACGCTGCTGGTGGTGCTGCTCCACTTCGGCGTGGCGACACCCGTCGCCGCGAGCCTGGGAATGTTTCTGGTGGCCGCCCTGCGCATCGCAGCCATCGTGTTCGGCCTGTCGCTTCCGGTATTCAGCCTGCCGGAGGATCGCGCGCCCTGACGCGAGGACGGTGTACGGGTCGCGAGGCGGACCTCTTCTCCCGGTGTACGGCTGGGAGGCGCGCTTACCCTCTGTCTCCCGTCGCCGCATGATGCCGCCCGGTATCGGGTTCGCCCGCACCAGGACCATCGGCCCGTCCGGCATCCATCACGCGATCACGGGTATGCTGGGCCGCGAATTCCCGGATCCTGCTGGAGCTTCTGGTCGTGACCTTCTGGCGCCGTCTCGCGGTGGGTTTCCTGCTGGCGTCGATGCCGGTCCACGCGGCGATCGTTCCGCGCCTGATCGGCCACTGGCTCGGCGCCTACCGTGGGCAGCCGATCGATCTGCAGATGAACGCGGACGGCACGGGCAGCTACCAGAACCAGCCGATGAAGTGGCAGGTGCGGTACGGCCAGCTCCACATCGATCGGGAGGGCGAGGTCGAGGTCTTCGCGATGAAGGCCGATGCCGAAACGCTGGTGATGGCCGGAGGCGCAATGGCGACCTTGCTCGTACTGGTCCGGGTGTCGGAGCCGCTATCGCCGGAAGCCGAGGCCGCCATGGAAGCCGCGGAGTGATCCGCTTCCACGCCGAGCGCCGCCGGGACTAGCCGACTCCGACGCCATTCCGCGTCAGGACGGGCCCAACCCTCCCAGCGCCTTGTAGATCGCCGTCACGCTGACGTTGACCGCCGCCTCGGCCTGCGCGACCGCGTCCTCGGCCTCGAGCTGGGTGCGCTGCGCGTCGAGCAGCACCAGGAAATCGGTGACGCCTTCGCGGTACTGGATCGCGGCGAGATCCGCCGCCCTCCTCGATGCGCTCGCCTGCTCGCTCAGGCTCTTGAGCCTGGCCTGCTGGCTGGCATACGCGACGAAGCGGTTCTCGGTGTCTTCCAGCGCGTTCAGCACCGTCTTCTCGTAGCTCGCGGTCGCCGCATCGGACAAGGCCTCGCTCGCGCGCAACCGTGCACGCACCGAACCCAGATCGAATGCCGCCCAGCGCACCGTCGGCGCCACCGACCAGGCTCGCGCATCGTCGCTGCCGGTGCTGAAGATCCGGCCGACGTCACCGGAGAGGAAGCCGACGAATCCCGTGACGCTCACCCTGGGGAACAGATCGGCGGTGGCGACGCCGACCCGGGCGGTGGCGGCGGCGAGCTCGCGCTCCGCCGCGCGGACATCGGGGCGGCGGCGCAACAACTCCGACAGATCGCCGACCGCGATCGCCTTCGCGTAGGCCGGCGCGACGACGGGCACGAGTTCCGTGTCGAGCGCGCCGGGGCGCTCTCCGAGCAGTACCGCCAGGCGATAGAAACCCTGCTTCTCGGCGGCCGCGAGCAGCGGGATGCTGGCCTCGACCGACTTGAGCCGGGCCCGGCTGCGCTGGACGTCGAGCTCGGTGACGCGCCCCGCGTCGAAGCGCAGCTGCGTCAGCTCGAGCGTCTTGGCCTCGCTGTCGAGATCGCGGCGCGCGATGGCCAGCCGCTTCTGGGTTCCACGAAGCTCGAAGTAATGGCGCGCGACCTCGGCGGCGACGGTGATCTGCGCGTCGCGCAGCTGCGCCTGCTGCACGCCCAGGTCGGCCTGCGCGGCCTCGATCGAACGTCGCACGCGGCCGAACAGATCCAGCTCCCAGCTCGCGTCGAAGCCGAAGCGCGCACTCTCCGCATCGACCCGATCGGAGCCGAGACCCGGTTGCTGCTGTTCGCTGCGCGTATAGCCCATCTCGGCCGGCACGTGCGGTGCCAGGTCGTACTGGCGTTCGCTGAACACGGCGCGCGCCGCGCGCACGCGATCCAGCGCGATGCGCAGATCGTGATTGGCGCCCAGCGCGCGAGAGACGAGCCGGTTCAAGGTGGCGTCGTCGAACTGGTTCCACCACGCGGCCTCGGGACTGCGGGCGACGAACTCGGGCGACGACGCGTTCTGCACCACCGCCGGCGCGGTGTCCGGTTCGCGGTAGTCCGGGCCTGCCGCGCAAGCGGAGAGCACCAGGGCAGCCCAGCTGACCAGCAGGATTCTTTTCATCAGGGTTTCTCCTCGAGGCGCGCTCATCGCACGGCCGCGGCCGCATGCGCGTCCGGCGTCGCGTCGATTGCCTTGCGAGCGCGCCGTGCGCTCGCTGCCTTGCGTACCAGCAGATAGAACAGCGGCGTCAGCAGCAGGCCGAAGAACGTCACGCCGAGCATGCCGGAGAACACCGCCACGCCCATCGCATGCCGCATCTCCGCCCCGGCACCGCTGGCGAGCACCAGCGGCACGACGCCCAGGATGAAGGCCAGCGAGGTCATCAGGATCGGCCGCAGACGCAGCCGCGCCGCATCCAGCACGGCGCGCAGCGGGCGCTCGCCCTGGATCTCGCGCTCGCGCGCGAATTCCACGATCAGGATGGCGTTCTTGCTGGCGAGGCCGACCAGGACGATCAATCCGATCTGCGTGAAGATGTTGTTGTCGCCGCCGGAGATCTTCACG
>CAZXXM010000218.1:0-5835 GCA_964644715.1 uncultured Salinisphaerales bacterium | reverse complement strand
CGTATCGTTCAGGACCCGCTCACCGGAATCTCTTCGCCATGCTCATCCGCCCGACATCCCTGCGACGCACGATCGCCGCCGTCCTGTTCGCGGTCGCATTGCCGGCGATGGCCGCACTCGACATCGGCAAGACGGCGCCCGACTTCACGGCACAGGCCTCGCTCGGCGGGAAAGCGTTCGCGTTCTCGCTTGCCGACGCCTTGAAGAAAGGCCCGGTCGTCCTCTACTTCTATCCCGCGGCATTCACGAAGGGCTGCACGGTGGAAGCTCACAAGTTCGCCGAGGCCACCGAGCAGTTCGCCGCCCTGGGTGCGACGGTGATCGGCGTCTCGAAGGACGATATCGAAACCTTGCACAAGTTTTCCGTCAGCGAATGCCGCAGCAAGTTCGCGGTGGCGTCGGATCCCGGTCTCGAGATCGCCAAATCCTATGACGCGAAGGTCCCGGCGTTGGCCTATGCCAAACGCATCTCCTTCGTCATCGTGCCGGGCGGCACCATCCAATACGTCTACTCGGCGATGAGCCCCGACGAGCACGTCTCGAACACGCTGGCCGCCGTGAAGGCGTGGAAAGCGGCGCAATCGCCGTCGGGCTCCGTGCCCTGACCCATCATCAAAGTCTTCGCAGCTCGTAACCCGTAGCCCGGACGAAGTCCGGGTGTCGTTACGTTTTGCGAGGGACTCCCGGACTTCTTCCGGGCCACGTCGTCAAGACACCACCGCCTCTTCGGTGTGTTCGGTGGCTTCACCCATACGGCCCATCGCCACGGTGTTCCGTTCGTATCACGACATTGGCGAGTCCCACTGCAGGCCACTGCATGCGGACGCGGCATGCCGCGCCGGCACCCGGAGATCGGCGAAAAACCATGAAAAAGGCGGGCCTGCGCCCGCCTTTTTTACACGCCTTGTCACATCGGCGGTCTGCCTCGAACGCAGCCCTCAGTGATTCCAGCGTCCACGATCGCGATCGTTGTTGCGACGATCGTGCTGACGGCTCCAGCTGTTGTCGCGACGATCGTGACGGTCGTCACGCCGATCCCAGCGCACTTGGCGATCGTTGCGGCGGTGATCGTGGCGATCATCGTAGCGACGATGATCATGGCGATCGTAACGGCGATGGTCGTGGCGGTCGTACCGGTTCCAGGAATCGTAGTGGTTGACGACCACGCGCTGCGGCGGATTGTAGTAGTGGCGATGATCGTAGCCACGCCCATCCCAACGGTTGTCGCGGCCACCGCGGTAGTAATTGCGTCCGCGATCCCGGTCGTTGTCGTCCATGGCGATGTAGGCGCCGGCACCGGCGCCGATCACGGCACCCATCACCGCACCGTCCTGCCCGCCCATCCCATTGCCGACGACGGCACCGACCACGCCGCCCAGAACGCTGCCGAGCGCCGCGTCGCCGCGATCGCTCGCAAAAGACGGTGCGGCCACACCGGCCAACAAGGCACCCGTCAGCATCAGTATCTTTTTCATGTCGCACCTCTCGATTGATTGAATCCCCAGGGTTCCAAATCTACGGAGGTGCGTTGAACCGGATCTGAACCGAATTCATATCGCGATGCAGCAATTACGTTCAGCTTCGTCGTTCAGTTTCGCCGTTCAGTTTCATCCCCAGAGATAGTCGGCATTGCCCGGCCGAAGGTGTGCGAACTCGCGTTCGACTTCCTCCAGCGGCAGTACGTCGCCGCTGCCGCCGGTACGCGCAGGATCCGTCGCCGTGTGCTTCGCCACCTCCATCCGTCCGATCTGGTTGCGATGCACCTCGTCCGGTCCATCCGCGAGTCGCAGCAGGCGCGCCGTCGCGTACGCCGCCGTCAGGAAATGATCGTTGCTGGTGCCGCCGCCGCCGTAGGCCTGCATCGCCCAGTCGACGATGCGGCAGGCCGTCAGCGGCGCCGCGACCTTGATCATCGCGATCTCCGCGCGCGCGGCCTTGTTGCCGGCCTTGTCCATCATCGCCGCGGCCTTGAGCGTCAGCAGGCGCGTCTGTTCGATGGCGATGCGCGCCTCCGCGATCCGCTCGAGCGTGACCGTCTGCTGCGCGAGCGTGCGGCCGAACGCGGTACGGAACTCCGCGCGGCGGCACATGCGCTCGAGCACCCGCTCGCACATGCCGATCAGGCGCATGCAATGGTGGATGCGTCCCGGTCCGAGACGGCCCTGTGCAATCTCGAAGCCGCGGCCTTCGCCGAGCAGCACGTTGGTCACCGGAACGCGCACGTTCTCGAACACGACTTCGGACGCGCGATCCGGCACGCCGTAGAACCCGAACACCGGCAAGGGCCGCAGCACGCGCACGCCCGGCGTATCGAGCGGCACCAGGATCATCGACTGCTGCCGGTGCCGGTCCGGTGAATCCGGATCCGTCTTGCCCATGAAGATGATGATCTTGCAGCGCGGATCGGTGGCACCCGTGGTGTACCACTTGCGACCGTTGATCACGTAGTCGCTGCCGTCGCGGCGGACGATGCTGCCGATATTGGTGGCGTCCGACGACGCGACCTCGGGCTCGGTCATCGCGAACGAAGAGCGGATCTGCCCGTCGAGCAGCGGTCGCAGCCACTGCGCCTGTTGCGCCGGCGTTCCGTACTTCGCCAGCACTTCCATGTTGCCGACGTCCGGCGCGCTGCAGTTGAAAACCTCCGGCGCCATCAGCGAGCGCCCGGTGATCTCGCACAAGGTCGCGTAGTCGAGATTGTTCAGCCCGCTGTCGTGCGTGAAGAACAGATTCCACAGCCCGGCCTTGCGCGCGATCGGCTTGAGCTCCTCGACGACGGCCTGCACACCCCAGGGACCGGCGATCTCGGACTCGCGGTAGAAGCGCCGCTCGTTCGGATAGATGTGCTCCGCCATGAAATCCTCGAGGCGGCGCTGGAGTTCGACGACACGCGGACTGGGTTCGAACATGATGTCTTCTCGGCTGGACGATGTTGGAGGGTCGCGGTCCGTGCGCGTCGCGACAAGCGGCGCTCGGCATCCCGGCAAGCGGCCACCATACTCGCCACGCCTTCGCAAACAACCTGAGGAGCAACCCGCATGGCACATTCAGCGCTGCAACGCATCGAGGCCAGCACCACCACGCTCGGCGAGGGCATGAAGATCCGCCGCGCGATCCCGACGCGCGAGCGCCGCATGGTCGGGCCCTGGTGCTTTCTCGATCATTTCGGCCCGGTCGACGTGGCGCAGGGCAAGGGCATGCGCGTCGGCCCGCACCCGCACATCGGCCTGCAGACCGTCACCTGGCTTTACGAGGGCGTGATCTTTCATCGCGACAGTCTGGGCAGCCAGCAGCCGATCGTCCCGGGACAGCTCAACCTGATGACCAGCGGGCGCGGCATCTCGCACTCGGAGGAGTCCCCCGCAGCGCGTCCTCCGGGGATGCACGGCCTGCAGTTCTGGATTGCGTTGCCCGACGACGCGCGTCACATCGCGCCTGCGTTCGATCACTACCCGAGCCTGCCGCGCGTCCAGCACGATGGGCTGTGTTGCACCGTGCTGGTCGGCCAGGCACTCGGCGCCACCTCGCCCGCGCGCATGCACTGGCCGGTGATGGGGCTGGACGTGGAGATCGCCGGCGCGATCGACACGCAGCTTCCGCTCGATGCCGCGTTCGAACACGCGGCGCTGGTGACCGAGGGCCGGGTCGAGATCGAGGGCGAAGTCATGGAACCCGGAACCTTGCTGTATCTGGGCGATTCGCGTGCGAACTGCCGGCTGCGCACGCAAGCGGGCGCACGGCTGGCGATCATCGGCGGCAAGGCCTTCGAACAGCCGGTGCTGATGTGGTGGAACTTCGTCGCGCGCGACAAGGCGGAGTTGAGCACCGCGTGCCGCGAATGGAACGACGGCGACGAAAAGTTCGGCGAGGTGCACGGATACGACGGAGCGCGGCTCATCGCCCCGATGCCGCCCTGGGATGCCTGAGCCCCGCGAGAGCCTGCGCTTCGCCAACGACGCCCCGAACGGCCATCGGATCCGGGCTTGGAGAAGACGCCGATGCAGCACGACGGGCGCCCAGCTCCTCGACTCGTGGCACGTTTCGCGCTTCCGGAATGGCCCACGTCCGCGGGAGAACCGCATGCGCATCCTTCGGCTTTCCTTGGCGCTGCTGATGATCCTGGCCTGCTCGTCGCTGCCCACGCGGAGTGTCGCGGCGACGCCGCTGACCGAGTTGTTCAAGAACATCCCCGCGCCTCCCCAGGACGCGGCGACAGCGCTGGCCTGGGTCAAGGACGGCAAGGTGGCGGCACCCGAGATCGTGACCTTGGAGTCCAACCTCCAGGCCGCGCATGCGACCGCATTGGCGGAGGCCGCGAAATCCGGACCCGCGCCGGCGGGAACGGCATCCGATACGGCAGCCGTCGGCTCCGCAGCGGACGGCTACCGCGCCTACGCAGCGGCCAACGCCGGTGCGAACAGTCCGGCGGCCTTGCTGGGCGGCCGTGTGAAATGGCTGGCCAGCCGATTCAGCGGGTTGAAGGAGCGCGTCGCCGGCACCGACCGGGCGGGTGAAGTGCGGGAGCAGGAACTGGCAGCCTATCGCTCGCTGTTCGCCGACTGGCAGGCGCAGCGCGCGCCGATCATCGGCAGGGCACAGGCGGAGCTCGCTGCCGCCGGCGAGCCGGCCGCCATCGCTTCGCCGGAGAATCGCGCCGCCGTGCAGCGCTATCGCGCGGCGATGATCAATGAGATCGAGGTCCTGCTGGGTCTGACGCGATTCTCGGTGGAACGTGCCGCCGGGTTGAGTTCGGCCGAACCTTCGAGCGTCGAGCCGAGCGGCAACACCTTGTGGGACCTGATGTCGGACACGCGCAAGCGTCCTGCATCATGAAATCCGCGTGAGCCGCCGACCGCGTGGGAGCAAGCATGCGCCTCGTAGCCCGGACGAAGTCCGGGGTTCCCGCTGATTTGCGAGCAACACCCCGGACTTCGTCCGGGCTACGGCGACGTAGGCCTCAGTGCACCACGCGGCCGAGCCAGTCGGCGATGCCGCGGCCGATGACGTCCGGCGCATCCTCCTGCAGGTAGTGCAGGCCGGGGCCGATGTCGACGCTCTCCAGCATCGGCAAGGTCTCGCGGTAATGCGCGGCATCGGCCGGTGTCACCAGGATGCCCGGCGAACCCCAGAACAGCAGCTTCGGCACCGGCGAGCCGCGCAGCCAGTCCATGTAGGCCTGTGCGGCGGCGACGACGTCGGCCGGCTGACCTTCGATCGGCAGGTCGCGCGGAAAACTCAGCATCGGCTTGCGCGACGCGCGCTCCCTGAATGGCGCGCGGTAGTGCGCCATCTCGGCCTCGGTCAGCCCGCGCGCGACGGCGCCCGGCAGCACTTTTTCGATGAACACGTTTTGGTCGAGCACCAGTTCCTCGCCGGCGCCCGGCGTGCGGAAGGCCTGGAACAGCGGGCGGATACCTTCGGGCCAGTCGTTCCAGGATTTCACCGGCGAGATGAACTCCATCATCGCGATGCCCTTCACGCGCTCGGGATGGCGGCGCGCCCAGTTCAGGCCGAGCGCGGAACCCCAGTCGTGGATGACCAAGGTCAGCCGTCCGAGCCCCATCTTCTCGATGAAGGCGTCGACGTACCGCACCTGGTCCTCGAAGCGGTACGCCAGATCCGGCTTGTCCGACTTGCCGAAGCCGACGAGGTCGGGAGCGATGCAGCGCGAGGTCGTCGCGACGTGCGGAATGACGTTGCGCCACAGGTACGACGAGGAGGGATTGCCGTGCAGGAACAGCACCGGCGGCGCGTCTTTCGGACCGGACTCGATGTAATGCATCTTCCAGTCGAGCACATCGACGTAATGGGGCGGGAAATCGTAGCGGTCGCTGA
>CAZXXM010000217.1:0-5845 GCA_964644715.1 uncultured Salinisphaerales bacterium | reverse complement strand
TCGAGTGGCAGCGCTATGCCTACCAGACCGAGAAGGCGTTCGGGAATCCGATCTCGCGTCTCTCGGAAGGCAAGGCTCTGGGCTCCACCGACGGACCGGGCTTCGGCTACGACGACCAGGACGCGTACAAGCTCGGCGTGACCTGGCAGGCGCGGCCGGACCTGGCATGGCG
The DNA here is from genome assembly GCA_964644715.1 of uncultured Salinisphaerales bacterium. Lineage (GTDB taxonomy): Bacteria > Pseudomonadota > Gammaproteobacteria > Nevskiales > Nevskiaceae > Panacagrimonas. The sequence continues at coordinate 5,673 of CAZXXM010000217.1, read as the reverse complement.
TGCCGGTTACGTGCGCGCCACGCAACCGATCCAGAAGTCGGAAACCCTGTTCAGCCTGATGGCGCCCGCGGTGATGACGACGCATTTCACCTTGGGCTTCACGCGCGCCCTCAAGGTCTGGGAGTTCAGCGGCGCCTTCACGTACTGCCCGCACAAGACGGTGAACGGCGACGGCTCCATCCCGCCTGCGTTCGGGGGCGGCGAGGCGAACGTCGACAACGAATTCTTCTCGCTGGGCCTGACCTGGGGCCGGCGGTTCTGAGGCATGCGTTCGACGCTCAGGTCAAGATCCGGGAAGTCTTGAAGGTACACGGCCCTCCAAGGAGATCATCGCCATGTTCAAACTGGTTGCGTTGTGGAGTGCCCCCAAGGCGCAGGATCGCGATGCGTTCGAGAAGGCCTACCTGGGCACGCACGTCCCGCTGGCGCGCAAGCTGCCGGGCCTGGCGGGGCTCGACACCATCCTGATCGCCGAAGGCCTGGGAGGCGGCGCGCCTCCCTTCCATCGCGCCGCGGTGATGATCTGGCCGGACAAGGCCGCGTTCGAGCGCTGCGAGACGTCGCCGGAGTGGGCGGCGTTGCGCGCCGAGGCCGGCCAGATGCTCGAACGCTTCGGCGTCACGCTGACGTTGTTCATGGGCCACGACGGCTGAGCGCGAGCGGCGTGGCCATCCTCGTCACCGGCGGAACCAAGGGCATCGGGCTGGCCATCGCGCGCCGCTTCGCCACGCCCGGCGCCGACGTCTTCCTGAACTATCGCGCCGACGAAGCCGCGGCGCAGCAGGCGCGCGGCCAGATCGACGCGCTGGGCGCACGCTGCCACCTGATCCGCGGGGACGTCGGCACACCGGCCGGTGCCCTCGCCGTGCTGGACGCGGTCAAGACGAAGACCGATCGCCTCGACCAGCTCGTCCACTGCGCCGTGAAAGTGCTGCCGGGCCCTCTGCTGGGGATCGATCCCGTGGCGTTCACCGAGGCGATCAACCTCAACGGGACGGCGATGGTGTACCTGGTGCAGGCTGCGCGGCCGCTGCTCCAACGCGGCAGCACCGTCTTCTTCCTCTCCAGTCGCGGCAGCCGCGTGCCTTTGCCGAACTACGCGGCCGTCGGCGCCGGCAAGTCGCTGGCGGAAAGCCTGGTGCGCTATCTCGCGCTGGAACTCGCGCCGCTGGGCGTGCGCGCCAACTGCATCGCACCCGGCGCGGTCGACACCGAGGCCCTGCGACAGGTTTATGGCGAAAAGACCGACGAAATCCTTCGCCAGTCCGCTGCCGCCAACCCGAGCGGGCGCAACGTCACCGACGACGACTACTGCAGCCTGATCGAATACCTCGCCAGTCCTGGAGCGGCGATGATCCAGGGGCAGGTGGTGTTCGTGAACGGCGGCTCGTATCTGGCGGCCTGAAGCCGGCAGGCTGCGTGCGCTCACCGTTGGTCATGACAGGCCCGGCTCACCACCGCCCGGCGACCTGGCCGCCATCCACGTTCAGCGTCACGCCCGTGACGTTCCTGGCCCCATCCAGGTAAAGAACGGCTTCGACGATATCGCTGACATCGCCCATACGGCCGTTAGGCTGCAGGGTCGCAAAGGAATTCGAACGCTTCGGGCTGGAATATCGGCGTCTTGACGATGCCCGGAGCCACCGCGTTCACGCGGACACCGGCCTTGGCGAATTCGATCGCCAACGAACGTGTCACGGCGTCCAGGCCACCCTTGGAAAGCGCGGCCATCGCAGACGGAAGCTGGACGACCGCTTGGTCGACCAACGTCGTCGTAATCTGGACGACGTGACCGGTTCCCTGCTTCACCATCTGGCCGATGGCCAGCTGGCTCACGTGGAAGAAGCCGGCAACGTTGGTCGAAAAGACACGATCGAAGTCGTTCTGTGAGTATTCGAGAAACGGCTTTCCAATATAGATGCCGGCGTTGTTGACCAGGGTGTCGATGCGGCCGAACCGGTCGAGCGCCGTCGTCACGATCCGTTGGGCGACTTCCCTGTCGCCGATGTCGCCCGCGACGGTTACGAAGTCCTCACGATCAGAGGGCTTGATGCTCCTCGAATTCGCAACCACCGCGTAACCCTGCTCGCGAAAGCCCGCCACGACCCCGGCGCCAATGCCCTGCGAAGCCCCGGTCACGATCGCCACCTTGCGAATCTCGCTCATGTTCTTCTCTCTGATTTTTCCAGAAGTGCACAAAACCACCGTCGACGCATTGCTCGGGAAAGCGGGGTCGCGACTCTGGAGAGCCGACGCCGTTCAAGCGCCAGCTTAGCGTCCGCGATGACGGACAACGTCGGTCGCGCGCGTACTGCGAACCGCCGGCGCAGGCTGTGCGAAGTTCTTCGGTCGACCGCTGGCCCGGTCTTTCGCGGCCCGTGATCGACGGGCGGCTCGAATGCGGTCGCCGCCGGGCGCGTCAAGGACGCTCGCGCTCCGGCTCTTCAGCTGAGCAGAATAGGAGAGGCAGGTGACGAAGACGCGTCGCTCGCCGATGCGTTTGGAACCGCCCTCTCGCGCGTTCGCCCGTTCTGCCGATAGTCTCTTGCGGTCATCCCGTAGCGCTGGTTGAACACGCGGCAGAAGCTGGGGATGTTGACGAAACCCCACTTGTAAGCGATTTCGGCAATCGAGCGAGACGCAAACGTCGGATCGACCAAGTCACCCGCGCAACGTTCCAACCGGATGTCCAGGACCGTTTGCGAGAAGGTCCGCTCGCTCTCTTCGAAGAGCTTGTGCAAGTAACGAGGTGAAATTCGGAATCGCCTGGCGACACCGGCGATTCGCAGGTCGGGGCTGGCGATGTTCGCGCGCACGTGACCGATGATCGAGTTTCGCAGGGCCTGCCGCACGGTGGCCTGGCTACGGTCCTTGGTCTCGACCGTGGCGCCCAGCGCCAGCGCGACAAGGGTCGCCAGCGTGTCGATCAGCGTCCGCTGGGCTTCAGCAGGAATCGTCTCGGGGCATTGAAGGAAAGAACGCATGAACGACAACGCCACGGTTCCGAGCGAGCCGTCGTCGTAGATTCGCACCGCCGTCGAAGCATTCGGCGCCGTGAGGCGGGGTAGAAGCAGCTGGCGCGGAAGCCGAATCGAGAGCGTTCGCCAGTCTTCGAAGATCAGGTCGTAACAACGGGTGGAGTCGACGATCGAGAGTTCATTGGGACGTATGAGCGCCTCGCGCCCGTCCTGACGAACGAGGCAATTCCCTTCGAGCTGCATGTTGAGAAAGAAAAACTCGCCCGGGTTCCGCACGATCTCGTGCGTGCCCCGATAGACCGACTGGGCTTTCGATTCGACGTCGATCACCGAGATGCCGAGCAAGGATTTCTGATGCACGGTGCTCTCGAACGAGTCCATTGCTTCCGCGATCGGGTTGAGCGCGGTAAACGCTTCGCAGAGGACCTCGCGCCAGTAGGGGTACTGCTCCGCTTTGGGGCGGTCCGTCGTCGTCCAGGTCTTCATCAGTGCCGTCCTCGACCCTAAGTCACCGGGATCTCCGAGTGGAAGCAAGGTAATTACTCCTTATTACTGGGAGCGCAAAGACCGCGCCATCCCGTCGCCGGAGTTTTTTTGGAGGCAATGGCCGAGCCGGCACCACGACCGGCACGACCTTCCGATTGCAGGCGTCGATTAATGCCATGGGCGGAAAGGAATTTCGCCGGTCGCAGTCATCGCCCCTGCCCCCAACCGGGTTTCTGCTTCCCCGGTTCCCGAGCGTCTGCCGTGCGCCCGGTGCGAAGTGGTCGTGCACGAATTGCGAAGTTGCGACCACGGTGCGCCGTCGGGCAAGCGTCCGTACGGATTCTGCGAATCAGCTGCCCGTGCCTGCATAAGAAACTGGCCCGGAGCCGATGGGTCGTCCTCGACGTCGGCTGGCGGTGCGGTGGCGATGTTTCGCTGCTGGATGGCAATTCCGGAACTGGCGCCAGCGACGACGCCATTCGGATCGGAAGCGACGCTGCGACGAGGATCGAGCAGCCGATCGGAAAGCTCTGCCCAGTTCATATGCGATTCGTCATATGCGATTCGGTCACGAGCGCGCTCGGAATGTCGCCGATGCGGATTCGTGAACCTTTCCAATTTGCAGCGAATGCATCGCCGCTTTGCACGCCGTGCAGTAGCGAGTCCGGGGGTGCTCCCGAGCAGTACTTTCGCAAGCGTGCTCTGCAGCGGGAAAAGTTGAAGAGAGCAAGCCAACAACTTTCGGGTCGCTCGTGCGATGCCACGACGACTCGAAAGTGATCCACATCCGTCAACGAGCTTAGGAGTTCTCAATGCGTATCAGGAAATATGACTTCGACTACGGCCGCCGCGCCATGATGGAGAAGGTCGCCAGAGGCGCGGGCGCTGCAGGCGTGCTGGGGAGCCTCTGGCCCATGATCGGCAACGGCGCCGACATCACCAAGGCCTATCCGGACGAGATGACGTCCATCGAAGGATGGACCAAGGGCAAGATCAAGACGGGCGATACGATTTCGGCCCAGAACGTCGAGGTGGTGAAAGATCTCCTCGACCCGATCTGCTACGAGCAGGTCAAGAACATGGGCCGCACGTTCAAGATCGTGGCCACGCCCAAGGATCCCACCGTCCTGTTCCCCTACGACTATCTGGAGGCGTCGCTGAAGAACAAGGGTCGCGCCAAGCTCGATGGCGACGGCAATGTCTGGACCGATGACGGTTCGACCTGGATCGGCGGCCTGCCGTTCCCGGATTCGAAGTCCGGCTTGGAGGCCGCTGCGAACATCACCCTCAGCTGGGGCCGCCACGACTTTGCCAAGTACGGCATTCGCGAGTGGGACATGGGTCCCGACGGTTCGCAGGCCTACCAGTACGACTACGTGTGGGCCGAGATGAACATCACGGGCCGCATGGACGGCAAGGTCGTCAACGGCCGCAAGGATCTGCTCCGTCATCAGAACGTCTGGTTCACCCATCCGAACGACAGCAAGGGAAGTTCGTTTCTGAGCATCTGGTATTACGACCAGCGCAAGTATCCCGACCTCTACGGTTACTTCCCGGCGTTCAAGCGCGTTCGCCAGTTCCCGACCAACCAGCGTTTCGAGCCCCTGGCACCGGGCATCACCTTCTTCCTCACCGACGCGTGGGGCGCCGGCGACCCGATGATGACGTGGGGCAACTACAAGATCGTGGCTCGCCAGCCCATGCTGGGTTCGGTGTCGGAAAACTGGCAAGGCGGCACTCGCCCCAACTGGGAGAAGAAGCGTCACGGCGGCGCGAAGGGGCTCACCTTCTTCGAGACCTACCGTTCGATGGTCCCCGAAACCATCGTTCTCGAGGCGGAACCGACGGGCTATCCGCGTGCGCCGGTCGGCAAGAAGACGGTGTACATCGATGCCCGCAACGGTCAGTTCTTCGGCTACGTGACCACCGACCGCCGTGGCAAGACCTGGAAGTCGTTCGAGCCGGGCATGTCGCAGTTCAAGGACGGCAACACCGTCTTCAAAGAGCCGAATGGCAAGCCGGCCTGGTGCTGGACGCACGTGCTCAGCCACGACATCCAGAACAACCGCATGTCCTTGCTCAATCACGTCAACGAAGTCGTGGGCGGCGAGAAGACGACCTTCGAAGACAGGGGCGACGCATACAACCTCTATCTGACCCCGCAGTCCCTGACCCGTCTGGGCCGGTAAGGAGCAAACCGGGCACGAAC
>CAZXXM010000216.1:0-5883 GCA_964644715.1 uncultured Salinisphaerales bacterium | reverse complement strand
TCGTATGCGATCGGGCCGATGCTGCCGACTATGCGAAAGAGTGATGCCTTCCGGGAATCATCGCCCCGTAGCCCGGACGCCGTCCGGGGCGGCGCTCGCCATTCGAGGGGAATCCCGGACTGGGTTCGGGCTACGCGTTGGCAACGAGCAGCAGGCCTTCGAGCACCAGGCAGGGCCGCAGCAGCCAGTCCTCGCCCAGGTGGGGCTTCAGGGTCTGCGCGTCGCCGCCGGTGATCACGCGACGCGCGCCTGGCAACTGCGCGGCGGGGCGGTCGTGCGCGCCGCGGACCGCCACCCTCGCGCCCAGGCGGCCGCAGGCCGCGGGGGCCGGGCCCAGGCCGGCGTGGACCGTCAACGGCGTCTCGCGCGTGGGGAAGCGCGTGGCCCCGAGCACGGCTTTTTCGGAGGTCTGCAGGCCGGCGGCGATGATGCCGCCGCGATGCCGGCCGTCGGCGCCGATGACGTCCACGGTGAGCGCGGTGCCGGCGTCGACGACGATGCAGTCGGACGGGGTCTCGGCCCAGGCCGCGATCATCGCCAGCCAGCGGTCCGCGCCCAGGCGCTGCGGGTCGGCATAGCCGTTGTGCAGCCCGAGCTGTTCCGCCTTGGTGCGCGCGTACTGCGGCGCGCGCTGCCAGCGGGCGACGCAGATCTTGGTCAGCGCCAGGTCGTGCGCCGGGCCGGCGACGCTGGAGATCCAGACCTGCTCGGGTTCGTCGACGCCGAGTATCGACAGCGCGTCCGCCGGCTTGCCCGCATGGGCGACGGCACCGGTGTTGAAGATGACGCCCTGCGCGACCTCGGCCCACTTGATGCGCGTGTTGCCGACGTCGAGCAGCAGCATCAGACCGCTCGCAGCGAGACGTCGCCGGCGTGCACCGGTCGAAGGCCCGTCGCGGTCTCGATCAGGAAGGCACCGCTGGCGTCGATGCCCTGGCCGATGCCGCGCAGCTTGTCGTCGCCCGGCACCTGCACCTGGCATCCGCGCAGCGCGTCCAGTGCGAGCCACTCTTCGCGGTAGGGCTCGAAGCCCTTCACGGTGTAGCGCGCCAGGCATTCGTGCAGGCCATGCAGCAGTTCGGCGGCCAGCTGGTTGCGCGATATCGGCGCACGTCCGGCCAGTTCCATCGCCTCGTCGACGGTGATCCAGGGCTGGTCGATGCCGCCCGCCTGCGACTTGTGCATCGACACGTTGATGCCGACGCCGACGATCACGCGGCACAGGCCGCTGGATTCGCCGCGCTGCTCGATCAGGATGCCGCCCAGCTTGCGCTGCTGCACGAGCAGGTCGTTGGGCCACTTGAGGCGCACGCCGTCGACGCCGGCGGCGTGCAGGGCGCGCGCGCAGATCACGCCGACCGCCAGCGACAGCGCCGGCAGCTGGTGCGGCCACAGCGGGTAGGTCCAGGCCGTCGACAGATAGAGGTTGGCGCCGAACGGAGAGCGCCAGTCGCGGCCGCGCCGACCGCGGCCGGCCGACTGGTACTCCGCGATCACGGCCTGCGGGTCGTCGGCCGGATCGGCGTCCATCAGCACGCGGTTGGTCGAATCGGCGATGGGCAGAACGTTGACGCGCAGATCCTGCGGCACCCCGGCACGGATGCGTTCGGCATCCAGGCGCTCCAGCGGCCGCGCGAGCCGGTAGCCCTGGCCGAACTTGGACTCGATGTGCAGGCCCCAGTCGCGCAGGTGCGAGATCCGCTTGGCCAGGCCCGCGCGGGTCAGGCCGGACGCCAGTGCCAGGGCCTCGCCGGACTGCCACTCGCCGGGGGCGAGCGCGTCCACGAGGCGCAGAAGATCATCTTCGACTAGCGGTCGAGCCATCGGCCGATCACTCGCAGTTTTTCGAAACGGTTCTCGGTGCCGCGGAACAGGCGGCCGATGTTCTCACGATGCTTGAACACCACCAGCGCGGCCATGAAGGCGGTGAACGCGCCGGCGCCCGAGAGTGCGCCGCGTGCGTCGAAGCAGGCGACGTACAGGCCGGCCGCCGCGGCGGCCGCGAGCGTGGCGAGGCTGACGTAGCCGCTGAGCATCACCACCAGGACGAAGGCGAGCAGCAGCCAGGGCAGCGCCCACGGCAGCAGGGCGCCGAACACGCCGGCCAAGGTCGCCACGCCCTTGCCGCCCTTGAAGCCCCACAGCGCCGGGTAGCAGTGCCCGAGCGTGACGGCCGCGCCGCAGACGTAGCCGAGTTGTTCGCGGTCCAGCAGCGCCGGCCCGAAGGAGAGCGGCAACGCGGGAATCGCGAGGGCACCGAGCAGGCCCTTGCCGACGTCGATGGCGAGCACGAGCAGCGCGAATCGCGTGCCTTGCGTGCGCAGCGCGTTGGTCGCGCCGATGTTGCCACTGCCGACGCTGCCCAGGTCCACGCCGCGCAGCTTGCCGACCAGATGACCCCCCATGACATTGCCCAGCAGGTAGGCGAGGACTGCCTTGAGGATCACTTCCAGCATGCGGCGGCGTTGGGCACGGGGATTGGAACGCGCCTAGTGTCGGGCTTCCTCGTTCCGCTTGCCACAGCGACGTCGTCGAACGGCTCCTGCGGCCGGACTTTCGTCGGGGGCGGCGGTCAGGCCGGGACGTGGCTGGTGGTCACGTCCGCGATCAGGCGGCCGTCGTCGCCGGTCACCGTGGTGCGCACCACGCTCAGGCGCTTGCCCTTCTTGACGTAGACCGAGATGGCGCGAAACACCCCGTCCTTCTGGTTGCCGAGCAGCTTCGCGTCCAGGCTGATGGCGAGCGGAAAGCCGGCGACACCCGGCTCCATCTTCGCGCCGCCGAAGGCGAGCACGGTGGCGCAGACATCCGCGAACCACAGCGTCGCGCCGGCATGGGCGGTGCCGAAGGGATTGAGGATGCCAGCCTGCACCGGCATCTCGCCGACGACCTGGTCGGCGGACTGCTCGACGATGCGGAACTGGATGTTGCCGTCGACCTGCATGTTGGGCCTCGTGTGATCCGTAGTCCGTGTTGGATTACCAGTTTTCCTTGAACGGCCGCAGGTCCAGCTCCTGCGTCCACGCGGAGCGATGCTGCTTGTGCAAGGTCCAGTAGTTCTCGACGATCGCCTCGACGTTCAACAGGCCTTCTTCGCCGAGCCGCTCGACCATCGCCGGGATGGCGCCACGCAGGCGATCGCCGTCGATGCCGCCGTCGACCACGACGTGCGCCACGTGGATGCCCTTGGGTCCGTATTCGCGTGCCATGCTCTGCGAAATCATGCGTAGCCCCGCTTTCGCAGACGCGAAGTGCGCGAAGCCCGGCTTGCCGCGCAGGCTGCCCGAGGCGCCGGTGAAGATCACGGTGCCGCGGCCCAGCGGTACCAGGCGGCGCGCGGCCTCGCGCCCGATCAGGAAGCCCGAGTAGCAGCCCACGCGCCAGAAGTCCTCGAACTGCGCCGCGGTGAGCTTCTGGAAATCGATGATCGCGTTGTTGCCGGCATTGGAAATCACGACGTCCGCCGGTTCACGACCGCTGCCCGGATTCATCGCGCGATCGAACGCGGCGATCACCTGCGCCTCGTCGGTGACGTCGGTCGGGATCGCCTCGGCGCTGCCGCCGGCGGACACGATGGCCTTCACCACCTCGTCGATCTTGGCGGGCGTGCGCCCGGCGACCAGCACGTGATAGCCCTCGCGTGCGAAGCGCTTGCACACGGCGCCGCCGATGCCGCGCTCCGTTCCCACGCCGAACACGATGGCTGTCGGCTTGCTCATGTCGATGTCTCCTTGGCAGGGCCCGCGACAGTGCGGACCCGATTGGGTTAACTTACTTCAAATTCTGAAGTGACACCAACATGCCCCTCTCCGGTATCGGCCAGCAGACTTGCTCGGTGGCGCGCACCATCGGTCTCATCGGCGACCCCTGGACCCTGATGCTCCTGCGCGAGCTGTTCCTCGGCAGCCGCCGCTTCGACCAGTTCCAGGTCTACACCGGCGGCTCGCCGCACCTGCTCAGCGTGCGGCTGCGCGGCCTGGTCGAGGCGGGCATCGTCGAGCGGCGCGCCTACCAGCAGAAGCCGGTGCGCTACGAGTACCACCTCACCGAGAAGGGCGTCGCGTTGTGGCCGGTGATCACCGCGATGCGCGAGTGGGGCGATCGCTGGAACGGCGTCAAGGGCGTGGCGCCGGCGAAGATCACGCACAAGCACTGCGGCGGCACGACGCGTGTGCGACACGAGTGCGCGAGCTGTGGCGAGACCGTCGACCCGCGCGGCGTCGCGGTCGCGCTTTCGCGCGCGGCCACGGCCGAGCGGCGTGCGCTGGCCGAGCGTGGCACGCGGGCTTCGGCGGGCGCCCCCGTGCGGCGCAAGCCAGCAGGCGCCGGAAAAATAGCGTCGTAGGGTGTGCAAAGCGAAGCGTGCGCACCATGACGCCATCGGGTCGCGGCCGCCATAACGGTGCGCATGCGCTCCGCGCTTTGCACACCCTGCGAGCCTGACGCGGTGGCGATTCGCGGCGTGCGACGGCACACGGCGTATCGGGCCATCGGCGCAACCCGTCGATAGAACGTCAGCCCAGATTTCCGCGGTCCTTCCTTGCATCGAGTAGCTGCGCCTTCGGGGCGCGCCCTCGGTCTATCGGCATCCCGCGGCGCGCGTGAGAAGATCGAGGCCTGACCGATTCCCGCCGACTTCTCGCATGGCCGTATTCGACGATCGACAGTTCCGCAGCGCCATGAGCCAGTTCTGCACCGGCGTCGTGATCGTGACCGGCATCAGCGAGGGCAGGCCCGTGGGATTCGCCGCGCAGTCCTTCGTGTCGGTGTCGCTGGCGCCGCCGCTGGTGTCGATCTGCCCGGCGAAGACCAGCACCTCGTGGCCGCTGCTGCGCGCGTCGGGCCGCTTCGGCATCAACATTCTCGGTGCCGACCAGCACGGCATCTGCATGGCCTTCGCGAAGTCGGGCGGCGACAAGTTCACGCAGTTCGGCTGGGCGCGAAGCTCGGCCGGCACGCCCGTGCTCGACGGCGTGCTCGGATTCGTCGACTGCTCGCTCGAGGCGGAGCACGAGGCCGGCGATCACACCTTGGTGATCGGGCGCGTGCACGAGCTCGACGTGTTCTCCGTCGAGCGTTCCCCGCTGTTGTTCTTCCGCGGCCGCTACGGCGCCTTCGACGATTTGACGCCTGCATAGCCCGGAAGTAGCCCGGACGAAGTCCGGGGTCGCGCCATCTACGCGGAGACGCCCCGGACTTCGTCCGGGCTACGGGTGGGGTTACGTGCGTGCCCTGATGTTCCGGCCGCGTGCCGCAAGCGTATCGTCGGACGAGACCCTGCCCGCACAGGGCAGAACCCGGAGGACGAGAAATGAAAGGCATCGCGATACTCGGCGGCAGCGGCGGCTTGGGCGAAGTGATCGTGGCGAACTTGGCCAAGCGTGCGCCGTTGACGATCGGCTATGCCAACAACCAGGACAAGGCGGCCCGGCTCGTCGAGCAGGTCATCGCCGCCGGCGGCAAGGCCAAGGCCGTGCGTGTCGACATGCGCGAGGGCGAGTCGGTGAAGGCCTTTTTCGACAAGGCCGCGTCGCAGTGGGGCGGGCTGGATTCCATCGTGTCGGCCACCGGGCCCGCGATTCCCTTGTGCTCGCTGGCTGACGTCACCGACGACGATTTCAAGCGCATCTACGACACCGACGTGTTCGGCTCCTTCCAGGTGCTCAAGCACGGCGCCGCGACGCTCAAGGCAACCGGTGGCGGCGCGATGGTGCTGTTCGTGACCACCGCGGTGCTGCGCACGCTGGAGAACGACGGCATGTCCGGCGGCCCCAAGACCGCGGTGGCCGGCCTGATTCGCCAGACCGCGCGCGAGATGGGACCGCACAACGTGCGCTGCAACGGCGTGGCGCCAGGCGTCATCGACGCCGGCATCGTGCATTC
>CAZXXM010000215.1:0-5885 GCA_964644715.1 uncultured Salinisphaerales bacterium | reverse complement strand
CGGGCCAGCCGGCGCTGGGTCAGGTAACGGTGCGGCGACAGGCCGGTGGCATTGCGGAACGCCGACGCGAAGCAGGTGCGCCCCAGCGCGGCTTCTTCGGCGAGCGCCTGCAGGGAGATGCCGGTCTCGACGCTCTCCTCGATGCGCTCGACGACACGGTTCAATCGCTTCTGCGACAGCACCTGCGAGCCCCGCGACGGCATGTCGAGCTGCGCGTCTTCGCGCAGCAGGTGCAGCGCCATGAAGTCGCAGATCGAATCCGCGTACAGGCTGCCCTGCTGGCTCGGCTGCCGCAGTTCCTTCTCCAACGCCTGGATCGTGGAGATCAGCAGCGGGTCCTGCACGCCGCAGCGAAAGCGCAGCGCCGGCTTGGCGACGGGTTCGCCGTCGCGGGTGGAGAAGAACGCGGATCCCAGATGCACCGAGCGCGAATGCACTTCGCCGCGAATGTCCCAGGCGATGCGTGTTGCAGCCGGAATGATCGTGACGAGGCCTGGATGGGTACGGCGATCCCAGCGGCGCTCGACCTTCACCGGGACACTCGGAGCGCCGCCGACGTGATAGACGATAGTGGGCTCGTCGAAGGGCTCGAACTCCGCCTCCCGGCAATCACCGCGCCAGCCGTACAGCGCCACGTGGTTCCAGCCGGCCGACTCGCTCGACAACTCCGGCGCGAAGCCCACGGCCTCACGAATCGACCGGCCGGTCGCCGCAAAGCGGGCTGGCAAGGCAGGCGACAACGGGGGAGCGTTCACAGACGGCATCCGCGTTTTCTACACCCCCTTTCAGCACCCCGGCAAGCCGTTCGAGCCCTCGGGACCGGCCTCCGGCGGAGCCCCGGAAGCCGACCCCGATTCCGATAAGGTCTGCACGATTTTGAAAGACGCCGGGAGTCCGCGAAGCCTCCAATCGCACGCACAGAGTCGATCAGACCGGAGGAGAACCACGATGACCCCCAACCTCGGACGTCCGCTGCCGGCGGATGAAATGCTGAACCACCAGACCGCCAACCTGTTCAGCCGCGTCGGCGAGTCCGACCTGGGCTGGACCGAGAAAATCTGGTTCGCGATCCCGAAGAAGGACGGCTCGGTCGAGATCGACTTCGGCCTGGGCAAGTACCAGAACCGCAATGTCATGTACGGTTTCGGCGGCATCTCGCGCGGGCGCCAGCAGTGGACCGTGCGCGGTTCGAGGCTGCTGTCCAGCGAGCCCGCGCTGCTCGGCGTCGGCCCGCTGCAGTACGAAGTGGTGGAGCCGCTGAAGAAGCTGCGCATCCGCCTGGAAGAGAACAGCACCCAGCCGGTGGCCTACGAGATCGAGTTCACCTCGCTCAATCCGCCGTTCTGCGAGGATCGCCACCTGCAGTACGACGAGCACGGCTTTCGTGCGGTGTCGGACATCGTGCGCTATCACCAGGCCGGCCAGGTGCGCGGCTGGTATTCGATCGAGGGCAAGAAGGAAGACATCTCGGCCAAGGACTGGATCGCCTTCCGCGATCACTCCTGGGGCGTTCGTCTCGACGTCGGTGCCTCGCCCACCGACCTCAAGCCGGCGCGCGACTGGGGCGAAAAGGAAATGGCCAACATGGCCTTCCTGCTCAACTGGTCGCCGATGTTCATGGAGAAACCCAACGGCGAGCGCTACGAGTACCACTTCTACCTGCAGATGCGCGATCACAAGCCGTTCTATTTCTCCGGCTATCGCAATCTTCAGGACGGCTCGCAGGAGCGCATCGCGCGCATCCGCCCCGAGCTGAAGTACGACGACCGCACGCGCCGCCTCAAGGGCGGCCGCATCCACTTCGACATGCTCAACGGCGAGAACCGCACGGTCGAGATCGAAGTGCCGGGCGAAGCCGGCTTCCACCTGGGCTGCGCGCTGTACCTGGGCCTGGATGGCAAGAAGCACGGCATGTACCGCGGCGATCTGTTCGTCGACGGCGAGAAGATCGAGGACACGCTCGACCTCGCGACGCTCAAGCGCATCCACCAGCTGCGCGACTGCCCGATCCGCATTCGCGAAGGCGACGCGGTGGGCCACGGCATCTTCGAGTCCGTCGTGGTCGGTGCCTGGCCGGAGTACGGCCTGACCGCCGAGCACTCGTTCATCTGAGCCGACCATGGCACGCGACCTGAAGCGCATGACGCGCGGACTGCGCGGATACCTGAAGGACGGCGAGAAGGTCACCGGCATCGTCGCGCTGTCCACCGGCCACTCGAACGAGACCTATCTCGTCGAGGGCCTGGATCGGATCCTGCGCATGCCGCCGAGCGAGGAAGGCCTGCTGCCGCCCTACGACATGGCGCGGCAGCACGCGATCCTCGATGCCGTGGACAAGGCGCCGAACGGACCGCCGGTGCCGACGATGTACGAGCTGTGCACCGACCCTGACGTGATCGGCGATCCGTTCTTCCTGATGGCACGGCTCGACGGCGAAGCCTTCGACCACGTGGCGCCGGACTGGATGAAGAACGCCGGCGCCGCCACCGTGTCGTCGATGTGCGCGCAGTGGGTCGGTGCCATCACCTCGCTGCACGCGCTGCCCGCCGCGCTGATGCCACCGGGCTCACGCACCGTCGAGCAGGAGATCGCGCACTGGCGCGACGTGGCGGTGCAGGCCGAAACCGAGAAGAGCCTGATCGACCTGCTGGACGCATTGCTGGCGAAACCGCCGGCCTCGTCGGGGCCGATGACGCCGGTACATGGCGACCCCAAGCAGGGCAACTGCCTGTGGAAAGGTCCGGAGATGCAGGCGTTGCTGGACTGGGAGATGGCCGGCGTCGGCGAACCGCTGACGGACCTGGGCTACATGTTCCAGTTCTACGACCAGGGCGAGGTGTCGTTCGCCAACGCGGGCTTCGAACTCGCAGGCTGGTGGCCGCGCGAGCGCGTGATCGAGGAATGGCAGCGCGTCACCGGTCGCGTGGCGAAGGACATCCGCCTCTACGAGACGCTGGCACTGTGCAAGGTCAGCAGCATCATCGCGCTGGGCTTCCACTTGTCGCGCACCGGCCGCGCCACCGATCCGCGCTTCGCGTCCTGGGGTGCCGTGGTGCCGCTGTACGTGGAACTGGCGCGCAAGCGTTCGCAGATGAAATGAAGATGCATTCGAAATCGAACCCGGGCCTGACCAAGGTGCCTCGATGCCGCTGAGCGAAAAAGAAGTCCTGGAAGTTCTCGAGCTGTTCCAGAAATCCGGGTGGGAAGATCTGACGCTGGAGAGCGGCGGGCTGCGACTGAGTATTTCGAAGACGGGCACCGCAGCGGGATTCGCGCCCCGTAGCCCGGACGAAGTCCGGGGTGGGCCCTCGAAAAGCCGAGCGGAACCCCGGACTTCATCCGGGCTACAGGAGGCGGTGGTTCCGATCCATTCCGCGCCGACTCCGGCTGCGGCCATCGCCATCGATCCGCGCTGGGTCGCCGTGAAGGCACCGATGCTCGGCACTTTCTACTCGGCACCGAAGCCCGGTGCGCCGCCGTTCGTGGCGCTCGGCCAGACGGTGACGGCGGACGACAACGTCTGCATTCTCGAAGTCATGAAGCTGATGAACTACGTGAAGGCCGGCGCTTCCGGAAAGGTCGCGCACATCGCCATCGCCAACGGCGACCTGGCGGAGTTCGACCAGCCGCTGATCTACATCGACCCGGCCTGATCACGGCAACCGCACGCACGAGAATCTCCATGTCCCGCACGATTCGATTCATCGATCAGACCCTGCGCGATGGCCAGCAGAGCTGGTGGGGCATGCGCATGCCCGCCGCGATCTCGCTGGCGCTGGCGCCCGACCTCGACCGCGCCGGCTACGACGTCATCGACGTCGCCGGCAGTTCGCTGTTCGAGATCCAGGTCCGCCACTGCAAGGAAGATCCCTGGGAGAACCTGCGCCTGCTGTCGGCCGCGATGCCGCGCACCAAGCTGCGCGCTGGCACGCGTTCCAACGGTATCGTCACGTTCAATCTCACGCCGGACGCGGTGATGGACCTGTGGATCCGGCGCCTGGCCGCCAACGGCATCCGCAGCCTGTGGATCTACGACGGCCTGTTCAACGTCGACAAGATCTCGCGCCTGGCCAAGGTGGCCAAGAGCGAGGGCATGGAAGTGTTCCCGACGATGCTGTTCAGCTCCAGCCCGTACCACACCGATGCCTACTACGCCGAGCGCGCGAAAGAGCTGGCCGCGCTCGACGTCGACGGCATCGAGATCGAGGATGCCAGCGGCGTGCTGACGCCCGATCGCACGCGCAGCCTGTGCAAGGTGGTGAAGAAAGCCATCGGCAAGAAGCGCCTCGAGCTTCACTTCCACAACAACACCGGCCTCGCCCCTCTGAATTACATCGAGGGCCTCGAGCAGGGTGCGGACACCATCCATACCGCCAGCCGCCCGCTGGCCAACGGTGTGGCGCATCCCTCGACCGAGGCGATGCTGCGCAACGTCGAGTGCAAGGGCTGGAAGAGCAGCGTGGACCTGTCGGTGGTCGAGCGCGTGTCGCAGAGTCTCAAGACCATCGCCGAGCAGGAAGGCCTGACGATCGGCCAGCCGGCCGAGTACGACCTGTTCCACTACGAACACCAGTTGCCGGGCGGCATGACCGGCACCTTGAAGAACCAGCTCAAGGATCGCGGCATCGAGACCAGCCTGCCGGCGATCCTCGAGGAGATCGCGACGATCCGCCGCGAGCTCGGCTACCCGGTGATGGCCACGCCGTTCTCCCAGCTCATCGGCACGCAGGCTGTGATGAACCTGATGACGCCGGGCGAACGCTACAAGTTCGCGCCGGACGAGATCATCACCTACGTGCTCGGCCACTACGGCAAGCCGGTGGCGCCGCTGGATCAGGACGCGCTGGACCGCATCCTCTCCACACCCCGCGCGAAGGACTTCAAGAACTGGACACCGCCGCAGCCCTCGGTCGAGGAACTGCGCAAGAGCTTCGGCAACATCTCGGACGACGAGCTGATCCTGCGCCTGCTGGTACCGGAGAAGGAGATCTCCGCGATGCGGGCGGCCGGGCCGCCGAAGCGCGACTACGTGATCCGCGGCAGCAAGAGCGCCTCGGTGGCGCTGATCGAGAAACTGATGAGCCAGCCGATCGGCAACCACATCGAATTCGAGAACGCGGAGTTTTCGATCAGTCTCGGGCGCAATGGCGCATGAGCTTTTCGTTCGTATAGCCCTCCATCGACTCGCAGACTTCCATGTCAGAACCTACCGCGCCTCCCATCAGCAAACGTCGCTCGGGCCAAGTCATGGGCGGCGCTTTCGTGTCCGATCCGCGCTGCGTGGTGAAGGCAGACAAGGTCATCGGCGCGCGCTGCGCCAAGTGCCGCTATCCCACTGCACCGCCGGCACCTTGGTGCCCGGCCTGCCAGCACCGCGAGCAGACCGAGGCCGAGTTCGGACCCGGCGGCACGGTGTGGGCTTCGACGCTGGTACAGATTCCGGTGGGTCGATGGACGCCGCCGTATGCGATGGCCTACGTCGATCTCGACGACGGCCCCCGCGTGATCGCGCATCTGGTGTCGCCCGTGATCGTGAAAGCCGGCACGCGCGTGCGGATCGCCGGCGGTGACGACGGCGATCTGCTTGTGAGCGTGGAAAGCAACGGCTAACGCAATGGCACAAAGGGAAAAGAAAGGACGCAAAGACAAGTCGAGTCGAAAAAATCAACGGCGCGATCGCTGCTTCAGATTTTTTCTTTTTTCATTTTTTCTTTCTTTCTTTCTTCCTTCTTTATTTTTCTTTTCTTTGCGTCCTTTCTTTTCCCTTTGTGCCTTTGCGTTAGCCGTCTTTCTTTTTCCACCCCATCGAGCTCTGAAAGGCCCCCATGTCAGATCGCAAGGAAGTCGTGATTCGCGGCGTCGGCAGCTCCCACTACGGCCGCTTC
>CAZXXM010000214.1:0-5901 GCA_964644715.1 uncultured Salinisphaerales bacterium | reverse complement strand
TCGAGCAGGATCATGTCGATCGGCAAGGTCGTGCCCTGATTGAGCGCGGCAAACAGCGGCTCGGCCGCGCCGTGCAGCGCCAGGCGCACGCCGCGCTCGAGCAAGCGTCGGACCAGCGGCGCCGGCGTTTCGCGAAGGTCCTCGATGCTCTGGCTGTCGAGCGCGAACACGAGCCGGCGCGGCGGCACGTCGTGACGCTCCATGAGTTCGAAGACGTGCAGGCTGAAGTCCGGATCCTTCAGCTGCCAGGCCGACAGGTTGACGATGACGGGCATCGGCGGCGCGTCGGCCTCCGCAGGCAAACCGGGCGGCATCGCGCCGAGCGGCGGCAGCAACGAGCAGGCGCGATGGATCATCCACAGTTCGACGTCGCCCGCCAGCCCCGCACGGCCGGCCGCGCTCATCACGTCGCGGCTGGTGATGCGGCCCTGGCGCGGATGCCGCCACCAGAAGTCGAGGACGATCGCACCGAGCCGCTCCGGCGTTCCGGCGAGTTCGAACACCGGGATGGCCTCGACCTCGAACTGCTGCAACGCGATGGCCGCGTGCAGTCCACGCTCGAGCTCCAGCCGGCGCCGCTTCTCGGGCGGCACTTCCATGCTGTACACGCGGTGTTGTCCCGGCCCGGACTGCTTGGCCTGGTACATCGCCGCATCGGCATGGCGCAGCAGGCCCTCGGCATCGGTGTCGTCGAGCGGATAGATCGAAATCCCAACGCTCGGCGTGAGCCGGATGTCGTGGTCCGGAATCTCGAATCGCGACCCGAAACCCTCGAGCAGCTTGCGCGCCAGGCCTTCGGCATCGTCGACGCCGCGCAGTCCCTGCGCGACGACGACGAACTCGTCGCCGCCGAGCCTCGCGACGGTGTCGGTCTCGCGCAGCGCCGCCGACAGGCGCTTGGCCGACAGCTCCAGCACCACGTCGCCGATCTCGTGACCGTAGGTGTCGTTGATGTGCTTGAACCGGTCCAGGTCGATGAAGAACACGCCGACCAGCCGGCTCGAGCGGCTCGCCGTCAGCAGGGCCTGCCGCAAACGGTCCATCAGCGTCACACGATTGGGCAGGCCCGTCAGCGGATCGTGCTGCGCCAGGTGTCGCAGACGGTCTTCCTGCGCCTCGCGGTCGGTGACGTCGACGGCGATCGCCATGAACATCGGCGGCTCTTCCTCGCGCGAGAAATTGAGCCGCACCTCCACTGGATATTCGGTGCCGTCCACCCGCACGTGCTTGCAGCGATAGGTGATGTGATCGACATCGCCACCGCGCAGGCGCGCCAGGTGGCTCAGGAAGGTCTCGCTTTCCAGCTCGTGGCTGATGCCGAGCATCGACAGGCGGTTGATCTCGCTGGGCTGGTAGCCGAGGTTGCGGCGCGCACCGCGATTGATCTCGACGAAGTACAGCGACTGCGCGTCGAAGATGTAGACCTCCTCGGCGGCGGCATCCAGCAGGCGCCCCAGGCGCTGCGCGAGATTGTCGCTGCGCAGGCGCTCGGTGATGTCGCGCGCGATGACCACCAGTCCCTCGGTGCCTTCGACGTGCATCGGCTGCACGACCAGTTCCAGCGGGAAGGTCGTGGCGTCCTTGCGCCAGCCGACCACCTTGGGCAGGCGGCTCTGTTGACGGCCGCCGATGTAGTCGGTCAGGTGCAGGCCCGGCGTGTTCAGGAAGGGCACCGGCATCAGCCGCGTGATGGTCGCGCCTTCGAGTTCGTCACGCGCGTAACCGAACATGCGCAGCGCGCGCGCGTTGGCGAATCCGATGACGCCGGCGGTGTCGGTGGTCAGCACGCCTTCGACCAGGTGATCGATCACGCCCAGCGACAGGCGCGACTGCCGCTTGAGCTGCTCGATCTGGTCGCGCCGGTCGTCGATGACGTGGAAGACCATGGCAGCGCCGGTCGGCGGTGCGCCGGGGCGCTCGCGCAGCAGCGCGGCCATGACCTCCACCGCCGACACCGAGGCATCGCGCGAGCGGACCCAGAGTTCGGTGGGTTCGTACTCGCGTCCTTCGCGCAGGCAGGTCTCGGCCGGCGTCACCAGCGGCGCGTGCTGCTCGTCCAGCGGGTGGAAGACCGAATACACCAAGCGTCCGCGCGCATCGTCCACCGACCAGCCGGTGATGTCCGCCGCCGTGCGGTTCATGAAACGGATGCGGGCGTCGCGGTCGACGACGATCAAGGCGCGGTGGAGTGCGTCGATCGCGTCGATGCCGGATTCGCGCAGGCTCTGCGCGACCTCGGCCAAGCCCTCCGGCTCTTCTGCCGCTTCTTCCTGCCGGCGCATGCGTTCGGCGCGGCGAATGGCCTGGCGCGAGCGCACGAGCAGGCGCGGATCGGTCCGGATCGGCCAGCGCATGACCACCAGGACCAGGGCGGCGAGCACCGGCAGGGCCAGCAGCAGCCCGATCCAGGCGACGGCGCGCAGCTCGCGCACCGCGTCCTCGCGCACGTCGCGTGCGAACGAGGGGGCGACCCGGTATTCGACCTCGCCCACGCGCTGCCCGGCGTCCTGCAGATCGAGCGTGCCGGGATCGCTGGTGACCCGGTACAGCCAGGCGCGCAGGCGCTGGACCGCGAGCGCGGACAGCAAGGGCACGGCGAGCCGTTCGAAGCGTCCGTCCACCGCCACGACGGTGCCCTGCGCATCGGTCACGGCCAGGTAGGTCAATCCAAGATCCGATTCACGCACCAGCTTGCGTACGCGGTGCGCCAGCAGCTCCCCGCTTCCGGACGCCACCAGCGGCGCCAGCTGCGCGGTCGCGGCGCTCAGTGCATAACCCCGGTTCAGATCGTCCTGCAGTTCCGAGCCGCGCCACAGCGCTCGCGCCGACAGCAGTGCGAGCACCAGTGCAGCGACCAGTCCCCCGGCCAGTGCGATCTTTCTCGGATCGGTCCTTATTCTTGTCAGCGGCACCAACGGTTATCCCTGATCGCGCGGCTCGGGGCGCGATGGCCGGATTCTAGCCCCATCACTCTCCGACGGTCGCGACGAGCGGCGGCGGCGCGACAGATGACCGGCGCCAAGAATCCGCTGCTTTGGGCTATCGTCCTGCCGTACAGGGCAGAGGTGTGCCCATCCCGAACGGAGGCGGCATGAAGGTGTGCAAGGACAGCGCCCGCGCGGGATTGCGAAGGCAGTCGGGTGCACATGCTGTCGAATACGCGATCGTGTTCCCGGTGTTCTTCATGCTGCTGTACGGCACGTTGGCCTACGGATTGATCTTCGTGATGCGACTGGGCCTGCAGAACGCGGCGGAAAGCGGGGCGCGCGCTGCGCTGCGCTATCCGGTGGGCGCGACCTCGCAGATCACCGCGCGCGAAGCCGCGGCCGAAGCGACCGCACTCAACGCTGCACGCTGGATCAACGACCTCGGCAGCTTGCGGATCGCCGCCGACATCTGCCCGCTGGGCGCCGACTGCCTGACCGTCTCCGGCGTCGAGCAGGCCGACAACATTCCCTGTGGCAAGACGCTGGACGACGGCTGCCAGGTGGTGGTGACGGTGGAGTTCCCCTATGCCGCCCATCCGATCTTTCCTGCCCTGCCCGGCCTGGGCCTGATCATGCCGGCTCGCCTGCAGGGCCGGGCGCGCGCGGTGCTCGACGGCCGCGCGCTCGCGCTATGAACCAGCAACCCTCCCGGCAGACACAGCGCGGCGCCGCGGCGGTGGAGTTCGCGCTCGCCTTTCCGCTGATGTTCGTGCTGCTGTACGGCCTGCTCACGTTCGGCACCACGTTCTACGCGCAAACCGTCGTCGCGCGCGCCGTGCATGACGGTGCGCGCGTGGCCGGGCTGGTGCCGACGCCACCGGCCAACCAGCCGCGCGACTTCACCAGAGTCAAGACGGAGATCATCGAGTCGCTCGCCGCCTCGGTGATCACACCGCCCGGCAACAGCCAGACGCTGGCCGTGCGTCGCGCCTGGCTGGAAGGCCACGTCCGCTCGCGGATCACCGTGGTGGAAGCGCCCTGCACCGGCGCCATCGGTGGCACCTGCGCCACCATCCGTCTGGATTTCCCTTACGGCAATACCGACGGCACGCGCCTGTTCCCCGATATCAACATCCCCGGCATCGGCGGCACCGGCACCTGGATTCCCAGCGCGCTGAGCTCCAAGGCCATCGTTCGGCTCTGACCATGACGCCCCGACTCCCTTCCGCTGCCACGTACCGGCGCCAACGCGGCTCGATCCTGGTCAACGTCGGGGCTGGCCTGTCGCTGATGGTGATCCTGCTCGGGCTGATCGACCTCGGCTTCATCTACTACTACAAGCGCGAATACCAGAAGGCCGCCGACCTCGCCGCGCTGGCCGGTGCCAGGCATCTGCCCACCGGCTGCAACGCCGCGCAGCTGGCCGGCATCGACAGCGCAAATGCCAATCTCGGACAGCACCTTGGTACACCGGCGATCCAGTGCGGCGTGTGGAAAGCATCGGCGACCCCTTCGTTCACCTTGGCCGGTCCGGGCGTCAACCCCACCGCCGTGCGCGCGGTGATCCTGGGCTCGGCGCCTTCGTTCTTCCTGCCGGCGCGCAACCTTTCCGCCGAGGCGGTGGCGACCGCCAACCGGCGCACGGCGGCGCTCAACCTGCGCAGCACCATCGCCAGCGTGAACACCAGCAAGTCGCAGACGCTCAATGCGCTGTTCGGCAACCTGCTCGGCGGCAGCGTGTCGCTCTCCGTCGGCGCCTGGAACGGCCTGATCAACACCGACGTGCAGCTGCTCGACTATCTCGATGCGCTGGCGGTGAACCTGGGCGTGCAGGCCGGCAATTACGACGCGCTGCTGCAGACCAATGCCAGCGTCGGGCAGCTCATCGACGCCGCCATCGACCTGATGGAGCGCGGCAAGGGGACCGGCGACATCGGGGCCGCGCTGGGTGGGCTCGAAGTGCTGCGCGCCGCGATCCCGCCCGGAACGCCGCTGCTGAAGCTCGGCCAACTGCTGTCGATCCAGAGTGGCACCGACACGTCCGGCCTGGACCTCACGCTGCAGGTGTTCCAGATGGTGCAAGCCTTCGTGCAGGCGGCGAACTCGAAGAATGCAGTGGCCGCCACGGTGAACCTGGGTCTGGCCAACGTGCAGGTGAAGGTGCTGGAGCCGCCGCAGATCTCCGCCGTGGGCGACCCCGAGCTCGCGCGCCAACCGCATCTACGTGCGAACGGCGCAGGTACGCGCGCTGATTTCGGTGAATCTCCCCGCCTTGTCGGGGGTGACGGGCCTGGTCAACTCGGTGCTCAGTCTGCTGAGCCCGGTAACCACGCTGCTCAACAGCGTGCTTTCGCTGAATCTCCTCGCAAATCTGACGGGAGCGCTGGGATCGCTCCTGGGTATTCCCTACGAGGTGACCGACATCCAAGTCGTGCCCGGCTCGCCGCGGATCGATATCAGTCTCGATGCCGGTGCCGGCAACGCCAAAGTGACCAACTACACCTGCCCGGCCACCGGCAACAAGCAGCTCAACACCTCGATCACGACCACGGTTGCGGACCTGCGTATCGGCCAGATGCAGACCAACGCCGCCCTTCCTGGCTACGTGTTCGGCTCTACGTCGCCGCCGAGTGTCGGTCCGGTGCCACTGGTGGACGTGGGCATCAAGACGTGCCGGAAGTTCCTGGTGCTGGAGTCCTGCCAGCCCCGTCGTCCGTTCGAAGGCGGCGGCATCGGTCTCATGGGCCAAACCAGTGTGGCCGGCGCACCGTACACCTACACCTTCGTCAACCCGCCCGAGATCGAGGCCAATCCGGTCTACGAGACATTCACCACGCAGAACATCGTCAACAGCCTCGCTTCGACGGTGAACGGCATCCACATCCAAATGTATGCGCCCAAGAGCGGCGGCGGTCTGGGCAGCCTGCTGAACCTGGTCGGAGCCGCCTTCAACACGGTCAAGGGCATCCTCGAA
>CAZXXM010000213.1:0-5902 GCA_964644715.1 uncultured Salinisphaerales bacterium | reverse complement strand
AGCCTTGCGCAGCTGCAGGCGGTGAGCCTCCGGGAAGCCGCCGACGCCAGGGCGCGCAGCGAAGCGGCGCTGCTGGCCCGAGCCAAGCTCGACGAGCTTCGCGCCTACTCGCAACGCACGGCCGTCGCAACGGGCATGCAGGGATCGGACGAAATCGCCGGCGTGAACTTCTTCCATCGAAGCTGGACCGCCTCGCAACGATACTTTTGCGAACCCGACGCACCGCCGTCGATCACCCCTTGCGCGAGCGGCTCCCCGCCGCCGCAGCCCGCCCTCTTCGCGTTGAGCGTGATCGTCGCTTGGCAGGATCGCGACGGCGGTTCGCAGCGCTTCGTTCTCGAATCGGACGCGGCGACGCCGGCCCCCGCGCCTCCGCACCCGTAGCCCGGACGCAGTCCGGGGTGTCTCCATCTAGATGGCGCAATCCCGGACTGCGTCCGGGCTACATCGCGATGCGTTGTAGCTCCGAAGGCGCGAACACGCCCTTCTCGCACACGATCGCATCGATCAAGGCCGCCGGCGTGACGTCGAATACCGGATTCCAGGTCTGCATACCCGCGGGCGCCAGCGCCCTGCCCTGGTGCTCCGTCAGCTCGATCGACGTGCGTTCCTCGATCGGAATGCAGGTGCCGTCCGGGCACGACAGGTCGAACGTGCCGGTCGGCGCCACGACCATGAACTTCGCGCCGTGGTGCTTCGCGGCGATGGCGAGCGCGTAGGTCCCGATCTTGTTGGCGGTATCGCCGTTGGAGGCGATGCGATCCGCACCGACGATCACCCAATCGATCTTCTCGCGACTCATCAGGTGCGCGGCCGCGCCGTCGGCAATCAGCTTGGTCGGGATGCGTTCGCGCATCAGTTCCCAGGCGGTCAGCCGGGCGCCCTGCAGCCACGGCCGCGTCTCGGTGTTGTAGACCTGCGCGATACGCCCCTGCTGCCAGGCCGTGCGGATCACGCCCAGCGCGGTGCCGTGCCCACCGGTGGCGAGCGCCCCGGTATTGCAGTGCGTGAGCACGCGCGCGCCCTGTAAGGGCAGCAGCGCCGCGCCAAGTTCGCCCATGTGCAGGTTCTGCTCCAGGTCTTCGCGATGAATGGCCACGGCCTCGGCCAGCAGCGCCGGTGCGCCACGGTCGGGAAGCCGGCGCATCCGATCCAGCGCCCAGCGCAGGTTGATGGCCGTGGGACGCGACTCCGCCAGCACGCGTTCCGCCGCGTCGTAGTCCCGACCCGCCAGCGCATCCAGCGCCAATCCGTACGCCGCCGAAATTCCGATCGCCGGCGCACCCCGCACCGCCATACCGTGAATCGCGGCCGCCACCTCGGCCGCCGATCGGCACTCCACCCAGGTTTCGCGCGCCGGCAGCTCACGCTGATCGAGCAGGCGAAGATGATCGCCGCTCCAGACGATGGGCCTGACCGCGTCGCTCATGAAGGGATCTCCGTGCATTGCCGTTAGAATTCGGCCTGGAATTGTAACGACCGCGCGTGAACTCCCTGTGGCCTCCCCCGACGCTCCCCAAGCGATCGACCTGCTGGTCATCCCCTCGGCCATCGTGCCGGTGGAGCCTGCGGGTACGGTGCTGATCGATCACGCCGTCGCGGTCGACGCCGGCCGCATCCTCGCCATCCTGCCGGCGGCCCATGCCCGGGCGCGGTATGCGGCGCGGGAACTGCGCGAATTGCCGAACCACGTCGTCATGCCGGGCCTGGTCAACCTGCACACGCACGCGGCGATGAGCCTGCTGCGCGGCCTGGCCGATGACCTGTCGCTGATGGACTGGCTGCAGAACCACATCTGGCCGGCTGAGGGCGCCCACGTATCCCGGGCGTTCTGCCTCGACGGCGTGCGCCTGTCGGCGGCCGAATTCATCCGCGGCGGCGTGACCTGCGCCAACGACATGTATTTCTTCCCGGACGCGTCGGCGGAAGGCTTCTCCGCCGCCGGCATGCGCGCCGTGGTGAACCTGATCATCATCGACTTCCCGAGCGCCTGGGCCTCGGGACCGGACGACTACTTTGCGAAAGGCATCGCCGTTCACGATGCGGTGCGCGGCGATCCGCTGATCCGCACGATCTTCGCGCCGCATGCGCCGTACACCGTCGGCGACGACGCACTGCGCAAGGCCCGCGCCCTTGCGGACGAAATGAGCATCGGCATCCACATGCACGTGCACGAGACCGCGTTCGAAGTGGCCGACGCGGTGGAAAAGACCGGAAAGCGTCCGTGGCAGCGGCTGAAGGATCTCGGGATGCTCGGTCCCGACTTCATCGCCGTACACATGACGCAGCTCACCGACCAGGAAATCGAGGAAGCCGCGCAGTTCGGCGTTCACGTCGCGCACTGCCCGGAATCCAATCTCAAGCTCGCCAGCGGCTTCTGCCCGACGACGAAGCTGCTCGCCGCCGGCGTGAACCTGGGCATCGGTACCGATGGCGCGGCGTCCAACAACGATCTCGACCTGCTCGGCGAGATGCGCATCGCCGCACTGCTGGCCAAGGGCGTGTCGGGTGATGCGCAGGCCTTCCCCGCCGCGAAGGCATTGCACGCCGCGACGCTGGGCGGCGCCAAGGCGTTGGGCATGGACGGCGAGATCGGGTCGCTCGTCGCCGGCAAGGCCGCGGACTTCATCGCCGTCGAAATGCGTGCGCCGCATCTGCAGCCCGTCTACAACGTCATCTCGCACCTGGTCTACGCCGCCGGTCGCGGCGACATCAGCGACGTCTACGTCGCCGGCCGCCCGCTGATGCGCGAGCGTCGCCTGCTGACTGTCGACGAGGAGGCCGTGGTGGCCAAGGCCATCGAATGGCGAACCCGGATCAAGCCCGCACCATGAGCAACGTCGACCGCCAGGAGATCGGCCATTTCGATCGTCTCGCCGCCACCTGGTGGGACCTCAAGGGCGAGATGGGGCCGCTGCATACGCTCAACCCGCCGCGCGTGCGCTTCATCGAACAGGCCTGCGGCGGACTGTCCGGCAAGCGGGCGGTCGACGTGGGCTGCGGCGGTGGCATCCTCACCGAAGCGCTGGCGGCCAAGGGCGCCCGGGCGCTCGGCATCGACCTGGCCGAGGCCGCGCTGGACGTCGCCCGGCAACACGCGGCGAAGTCGAAGCTCGAAATCGAATACCGCAGCAGCCCCGCGGAAACGCTCGCCGCCGAGCAGCCGGGCGCGTTCGATCTCGTGTGCTGCCTGGAAATGCTGGAGCACGTTCCCGACCCGGCCAGCGTCGTGCGCGCCTGCGCACAACTGGTGAAGCCGGGCGGCGACGTCGTGTTCTCCACGATCAACCGCAATCCGAAGAGCTTCGCGCTCGCCATCGTCGGCGCCGAGTACGTCATGAGCCTGGTGCCGCGCGGCACCCACGACTATGCCAAGTTCATCCGCCCGTCGGAGCTGACGCAGTGGTGCCGCGACGCGGGCCTGGGAGCGGTGTCGCTGCGCGGCTTGCGCTACAACCCGCTGCTGAAGTCGGCGAGCCTGTCCGACGATCTCGACGTCAACTACCTGCTGCATTGCCGGCGACCGACATGAGCGCGCCGCAGGCAAACGGTCGCATCAGGGCCAAGGTCTGGCTGTTCGATCTCGACGGCACCCTGGTGGATACCGCGCCCGATCTCGGGCACGCCGCCAACCAGGTGCGCGGCGAATGCGGCCTCGCGCCGCTGCCGCTGATCGACTACCGGCCCGCCGCGTCTTCCGGCGCCCGCGGGCTGCTCAAGGTCGGCCTGGGCATGACGCCGGACCACGTCGAATTCCCGCAGCGGCGCGACAGCTTCCTTGCCCATTATCGTGCCGGCTTGTCGCGCGCCTCGCGGCCGTTTCCCGGCATTTCCGAATTGCTGCTGGCGATCGAACTGCAGGGGGCCCGCTGGGGCGTGGTGACCAACAAGCCGGGCTGGCTCACGCAACCGCTGATGACCGATCTCAAGCTCGCGCCGCGCGCGGCCTGCATCGTCAGCGGAGACAGCACGCCCAACCCGAAGCCGGCGCCCGACGCCCTGCTGCTCGCCTGCGAACAACTCGGCGTCAGCCCGGATGACTGCGTGTACGTCGGCGACGACCTGCGTGACATCAGCGCCGCCAAGGCGGCGAAGATGCGCTCGGTCGCGGCCGGATGGGGCTACACCGGCGACACGCCGATCGCCGAATGGAACGCCGACGTCCTCGCGCCCACCGTCTCCGATCTGATCGGCATGCTCGGCTGAGCCGGGCTTCCGCGGATCCACTCCCCTCGCTGCATCGTGTCCATCTCACCTTCGCGAAACCTCGTGTCCCCTGACTTCGACTACACCCCGGCACCGCAGCTGCTCCGCGACCGCGTCATCCTGATCACCGGCGCCGGGGGCGGCCTCGGCGGCGCACTGGCCCTTGCCTGCGCCACGCTCGGCGCCACCGTCGTGCTGACCGGTCGCACCGTTCGCAAGCTCGAAGCCGTGTACGACCGTATCGAGGCGGCCGGCGCCACGCAGCCGGCGATCTTGCCGATGAACCTGATGACGGCGACCTGGACCGAATACGAAGCGCTGGCCGCGACCCTCGAACAGAACTTCGGCCGCCTCGACGGCATCGTGCACGCGGCGACGCACTTCAAGGGTTTCGCGACGCTCGAAGACCTGGAGCCACGCGAGTGGCTCGATTCGCTGCAGGTGAATCTCACGGCGCCTTACACGCTGACCCGGCTGTGCCTGCCGTTGCTGCGCAAGTCGCCGGACGCTTCGGTCGTGCAGATCTCGGACGAGGGCGGCCGGCGCGTGCGCGCCTTCCACGGCATCTACGGCATCGCCAAGCACGCCGCCGAAGCGCTGACGTCGGGCTTCGCGTTGGAATTGCGCAACGAGTCCGCACTGCGCTTCAACAGCTTCAACCCGGGACCGATGCGGACCGACCTGCGCACGAAGGGCTATGCCGGCGAGTCCGCTGCCGCAACACCGACGCCGGAGTCCCGGCTCTCGAGATTGCTGTGGCTGCTGGGGCCTGACAGTCGCGGTGTGAGCGGCCAGGCGTTCTGATCTCGTCGTTCGTAGCCCGGACGAAGTCCGGGATGCGTCATCCGGGAAGCGGCACCCCGGACTTCGTACGGCCTACGGGGACGGGTCGCCTCAGCGCCGGGGCTTGCCCGGGCGGCTCTTCCCGTTCGACGGGAAGGAGGACTTGGACTTGGCCGATGAAGGCTTGGCCTTGAACGATTTCCCGCGCGGCGCTTCCTCACCCGCGGGCTTTCGGTCCGACGATTTGCGCAGGCCTTTCCCACTCGCGAAAGGCTTCGATGCACCCGGCTTCGCCGCACGCTCCGCGGCCGTCTTGCGACCCGACGTCCGCTCGCCCGGCGACTTGCCGCGCTTCGCCGGCGACGCCGCTTCATCGTCTCTGCGCGGTGCGCGCGTCGGATAGTGCCGGTCCTGTCCGCCCGGCGACGTCGACTTGCCGGCGTCGGGCGTATCGAGCTTCACCGCGCGCAGCAGCGCCTGCATCTCGTCGGGCGTCGCCTCGCGATAGCTGCCCGCCTTGATGCCGCGCCCGAGCTGTACCGGACCGTACGCGATGCGGATGAGCCGGCTGACCTGCATGTCCACGGCCTCGAACAGGCGCCGCACGATGCGGTTGCGCCCTTCGCGCATCGTGATCTCGTACCAGCGGTTCGCCGCGCCCTCGGCCTCTTCCGCGTCGGGCGGATCCGCCGACTTCAGCGATTCGCACTTCGCGGGGCCGTCTTCCAGCTCCACGCCCTTGAGCAGGCGCTTGCGAATCTCGTCCGTCATCTCGCCGAGCACGCGCACGGCATACGTGCGCGTGACCTCGAAACTCGGGTGCGTCAGGCGGCGGGCGAGCTCGCCGTCCGTGGTCATCAGCAGCAGGCCGGAGGTGTTGATGTCGAGCCGCCCCACGGCGATCCAGCGGCCG
>CAZXXM010000212.1:2454-5947 GCA_964644715.1 uncultured Salinisphaerales bacterium | reverse complement strand
CGTCTCGAGCCGGCTGGGGTCGATCACCGACCAGGCCGATCCGAACAGCCCGTACTACGACTTCAAGGTGCCGGCCTACAACGTCAGCAAGTCCGCAGTGAACGCCTGGACCGTGCAGCTCGCGCACGAACTGCGCAGCACCGCGATCAAGGTCAACACCATCCACCCGGGTCATGTGAAGACCGACATGGGCGGCGCCAGCGCCCCAATGGAGATCGTCGACGGAGCGAAGACTTCGGTCGAGCTGGCGTTGATCCCCGACGACGGCCCCAACGGCGGCTTCTTCCACCTGGGCGAGCGGCTGCCCTGGTAATCCGTTTCCCATCCGAAAATCTTTCAACCCGAATAACGAGACCTCAATGCCTACTTTGCAAGACCCCGTCCAGGTCGGTGACCTGAAGCTGAAGAATCGCGTCGTCATGGCCGCGCTGACGCGCACCCGCGCCGGCACCTCGCACATCCCGAACGAGCTGATGGCCGAGTACTACGCCCAGCGCGCCAGCGGTGGCCTGATCTTCACCGAGGCGACGATGGTGGATCCTTCCGCCAGCGCCTTCATCGCCGAGCCCGGCATCTACTCGGCCGATCGCGCCGCCGCGTGGAAGAAGATCACCGACGCGGTGCACGCCAAGGGTGGCCTGATCCAGATGCAGCTCTGGCACCCGGGTCGCGCCACGCACCAGGACATCAACGGCGGTTCGCAGCCGATCTCGTCGACCGCGCGCGCGATTCGCGACGCGACCACGCATACGCCGACCGGCAAGCATGCCTATCCGGTGCCTCGTGCGCTGAAGACCGAAGAGATTCCCGGTATCGTAGAGCTGTTTCGCCAGGGCGCGGTGAATGCCAAGGCCGCCGGCTTCGACGGCGTGCAGATGCACGGCGCGCACGGCTACCTGCTCGACCAGTTCCTGCGCGACGGCGCCAACGATCGCACCGACGCCTACGGCGGCTCGCTGCAGAACCGCGCGAAGCTGCTGTTCGAGGTGATCGACGCCGCCATCGGGGTGTTCGGTGCCGGCAAGGTCGGCCTGCGCATCTCGCCGCTGGTGGGCTTCAACGACATGGTGGATTCGAACCCGCGCGAACTGGTCGCCTACGTGGCCGAGCAGGCGCAGGCGCGCAAGCTGGGCCACTTCGAGTTGCGGCACGACCAGTGGGATCGCCCGGAGGAGCTGGAGCTGCAGAAGATCGCGCGCCGCGCGTTCAAGGGCGCGCTGCTGCTCAACGGCGGCTTCGACGGCGCCTCGGGCGAGGCGGCGGTGGCCGAAGGCCGCGCGGATGCCGTCGTCTACGGCAAGTGGTACCTGTCCAATCCGGACCTGCCGGAGCGCATCGCGAAGAAGGCCGAGTTGAACGCATTCGATCCCAAGACGTTCTACGCGCCGGGACCGGAGGGCTATACGGACTACCCGCGACTGGCGGCGTAGGCGCGCGTCGCGACGCGGATGCGCGCGGCGGCCCGGAATCCGGGGCGCCGCCGTGGCAGGCATTCGGGGCGGATCGTTTTTCGCGATGGACTTGTCTATCGTGGGGACGGCTCCACCTTCGGGTGCCTGCCACACGTCTTTTCAGGGCTTAGGCTCGATCCCTGCTCCCGCCGGTCATGAAAGAAGCTCCGCGTGAAAGTCTGAAGGTCGTCCGCCTCAAACATCGGCGCGACGCGCTGTTCCAGCTCAAGAGCGACTGGCCGCCAGCCGGCGACCAGCCGGCCGCCATCGCCGGCATGGTGGAGAACCTCGAAGCGGGCGTGGCGCACCAGACGCTGCTCGGCGTCACCGGTTCGGGCAAGACCTACGCGATCGCCAACGTGGTCCACCAGGTGCAGCGCCCGACCCTGGTGCTGGCGCCGAACAAGACGCTCGCGGCGCAGCTCTACGGCGAGTTCAAGGAGTTCTTTCCGGACAACGCGGTTGAGTACTTCGTCAGCTACTACGACTACTACCAGCCGGAAGCCTATGTACCGTCGTCCGACACCTTCATCGAGAAGGATTCGGCGATCAACGAGCACATCGAGCAGATGCGCCTGTCGGCAACGAAGGCGCTGATGGAGCGCAAGGACGCGATCATCGTGGCGTCGGTATCGGCGATCTACGGCCTCGGCAATCCGGAGGCCTACTTCAATATGGTCTTGCACCTCGTCAAGGGCGACAAACTCGGCCAGCGCGAGATCATCCGGCGGCTCACCGAAATGCAGTACACGCGCAACGACGTGGCGCTGGCGCGCGGCACCTATCGGGTGCGCGGCGAGATCATCGACATCCACCCGGCCGAATCGGACGAGGAAGCGGTGCGCGTCGAACTGTTCGACGACGAGGTCGACGGCATCAGCTACTTCGATCCGCTGACCGGCGAAGTCCGCCGCCGCGTGCCGCGCGCAACGATCTATGCCAAGAGCCATTACGTGACGCCGAAGGAGCGGACGATGGCAATGAGCGGGGCGATCAAGGACGAACTGCAGGAACGCATCAAGTATTTCGCCGACAACGGCAAGCTGCTGGAAGCGCAACGCATCGAACAGCGCACGACCTTCGATCTGGAAATGATCCAGGAGATTGGCTACTGCAACGGCATCGAGAACTACTCGCGCTACCTCACCGGCCGCGCACCGGGCGAGCCGCCGCCCTGCCTGCTCGACTATCTGCCGCCGGACGCGCTGGTGGTGATCGACGAAAGCCACGTCACCGTTCCGCAGATCGGCGGCATGTACCGTGGCGACCGGGCCCGCAAGGAAACCCTGGTGCAATACGGCTTCCGGCTGCCGAGCGCGCTCGACAACCGGCCACTGAAGTTCGAGGAATTTGAACGGCTGGTTCCGCAGACGATTTATGTGTCGGCGACGCCGGGCCCGTACGAACTGAAGTTCTCCGGGGACGCGATCATCGATCAGGTGGTGCGTCCGACTGGCCTGATCGACCCGGAAGTGGAGGTGCGGCCGGCGGCCTCGCAGGTCGATGACGTTCTTGGCGAGATCCGGCTCCGCGTCAACAACGGCGATCGCGTCCTGATCACCACCCTGACCAAGCGGATGTCGGAAGACTTGACCGACTACCTGACCGAACACGGGGTCAAGGTGCGGTACCTGCATTCCGACATCGACACCGTCGAACGCGCCGAAATCCTGCGTGACCTGCGCCTCGGCGAATTCGACGTGCTGGTCGGCATCAATCTGCTGCGCGAAGGCCTGGACCTGCCCGAGGTGTCGCTGGTGGCCATCCTCGATGCCGACAAGGAAGGCTTCCTGCGCTCCGAACGCTCGCTAATCCAGACCATCGGCCGCGCCGCGCGCAACCTCAACGGCAAGGCAATCCTGTATGCCGACACCATCACCGGCTCGATGCGGGCGGCGCTCGACGAAACCGATCGCCGCCGCGCCAAGCAGATCGAACACAACCGGATCAACGGCATCACGCCGACATCCGTTGCCAAGCGCATCCACGACGTGAGGAAGCTCGGCTACGAGGCGACCGACACGACGCCATCGCGCAAGGCG
>CAZXXM010000212.1:0-2432 GCA_964644715.1 uncultured Salinisphaerales bacterium | reverse complement strand
CCGAAAAGACCGTCGACTACGGGCGAATGGCGCCAGAAAAGCTGGCCAAGCTGATCGCCAAACTCGAAAAGGAAATGCGGCAGGCGGCGCAGAACCTCGAATTCGAGCTGGCGGCGAAGAAGCGCGACGAGCTGCGCAAGCTTCGGGAGACCGCACTGGGTGCGAAGTCAGCCTGAAATGTCCGGATGGCGCAGAAAAGCTTGCGCTGTTCACCGCCGATGCCGTATATTTTCTGACTACGCAGGCGCGTAGCTCAGCTGGTTAGAGCACCACCTTGACATGGTGGGGGTCGATGGTTCGAGTCCATTCGCGCCTACCAATTCGGTAACGAAAAGGCTTCGGGAAACCGAGGCCTTTTTCGTATGCGAGACCGAGGCCGAGCCTGCCGACGCGTGCCGCTCGCTTTCGGCGTCCGTGGACTTGTTTCGCCGGCAGCGCATTCCCTATAATGCCGCTCTTAATCGGCGGGGCTTGCGATAGGCCCGCTTTGTCAATGGGTTTTTGGGAGATACGCGTATCAGCGCGGAACGTCAGGATCGCCGGAACGATGAAATCAACGTACCTCGCGTACGTGTCATCGCCGATGACGGCGCACAGGTTGGCATCATGCTCACCCGTGACGCCATCGCCAAAGCCGAGGAAGCCGGGCTTGACCTGGTAGAAGTCTCGCCGAATGCAGATCCACCGGTCTGCAAGATCATGGATTACGGCAAGTACATCTATCAGAAGGATAAGCAGCAGCAGGCCGCTCGCAAGAAGCAGAAGCAGATCCAGGTCAAGGAAGTGAAGTTCCGGCCGACCACCGAGGAAGGCGACTTCCAGACCAAGCTGAAGCACTGCAAGGAATTCCTCGAAGAAGGCGACAAGGTGAAGATCGTGATCCGCTACAAGGGTCGCGAACTGGCTCACCAAGAACTGGGCTTCAGGCTGATCGACCGGCTCAAGGCCGAACTGGACGAACTGGCACTGGTCGAGCAGCACCCGAAACTCGAAGGCAAGCAGGCCATCATGGTGATGGGCCCGCGTAAGCACTAAGTACACTGCAAAGTCATCCTTGCGGTGGATGACTGATTCACCAACACATTGGAGCCGTAAGAAATGCCGAAGCTGAAGACCAACAAGGGCGCCGCCAAGCGCTTTTCCCGCACCGCGAAAGGCGGCTTCAAGCGCTCCAGCGCGTTCAAGCGCCACATCCTGACCAAGAAGTCGCCCAAGCGCATCCGCGACCTGCGCGGGCCGACGATGGTGCATGCCTCGGACAACAAGGAAGTCCGTCAGCTGCTCCCGTACGCCTGAACCTTCGGGTTCTCCGGCGTCACCCAGTGGTAGAAGTGTCGCTTACATAAAAGATTCGCTCAGCGAACACGATCATCAAAAGGTAATCACCGATGGCACGAGTCAAACGCGGCGTTACTGCCCGCGCACGTCACAAGAAGTTGCTGAAGAAGGCCAAGGGCTATTACGGCGCCCGCGGCCGCGTCTACCGCGCTGCCAAGCAGCAGGTCATCAAGTCGGGCCAGTACGCCTACCGCGATCGTCGGGTCAAGAAGCGCGAGTTCCGCGCGCTCTGGATCCAGCGCATCAATGCGGCGGCCAACGAGCTGGGTTTGTCGTATTCGAAGTTCATCCACGGTCTTTCGCTGGCGGAAATCCAGGTCGACCGCAAGATGCTTTCGGACATCGCGATCCACGACAAGCCGGCGTTCGCCAAGCTTGTCGAGCAGGCAAAGGCCAAGCTCGCCGCCTAAGCTATCTGGCTGCAAAACGGGGGAGCGGCGTCATTCGCCTCTCCCCTTTTTTGTGCCCTCGAATTCCCCTGAATTCACGAGTTCCGCTGCCATGAACGCGACTTCCTCACCCCATCTCGACGACTTGCTGGTCACTGCGCAGGCTGACATCGCCGCCGCCGGCGATCCGCGCGCGATCGAGGCGCTTCGTGTCGATCTGCTCGGCAAGAAGGGCCGGGTCACCGACCTGCTGAAAAGCTTGGGCAGCCTGCCGCACGAGCAGCGCAAGGCCTTCGGGGAACAGGTCAACAAGGTCAAGGAGCTTTTGTCGACGCAGCTCGAAGCCCGCGCCCGCACGCTTGCCGACGCGGAACTCGACCGCCGGCTGGCCTCGGAAACCATCGACGTCACGCTGCCCGGCCGGGGTGAACCCTCCGGCGCACTGCATCCGGTGTCCCGCACGATTCGCCGCATCGAGCAGATCTTCAATTCGATGGGCTTCGAATCGGTGCAAGGCCCGGAAATCGAGGATGACTGGCACAACTTCCAGGCACTGAACATTCCCGAATCGCACCCAGCGCGGGCGATGCAGGACACCTTCTACGCGCTCAATGGCGCGCGCCTGCTGCGCACCCACACCAGTCCGGTGCAGGTGCGGACGATGCTCAACCGCAAGCCACCGATCCGCATCATTTGCCCCGGCCG
>CAZXXM010000211.1:4833-5959 GCA_964644715.1 uncultured Salinisphaerales bacterium | reverse complement strand
CTCGTCGCGCCGTATCGCGTGTCGGAGCCTCCGGTCGAGACCTCGCTGCGCGACCGCCTCACGCAGCGGGGTGCCGAGGTCGTCAAGAAAGACAAAGGTGACGAGAACGTCACCGTGATCCGTCTGTCCGATCTGCGCGAATCGCGCGAGGTGTTATCGGTCGGAGCCGATGGCAAGGCGCTGGAATACGAGTTGATCCTGCGTGTGCGCTACGAGGTACGCACCGGTCGGCACGTCTGGATACCGCCGTCGCAGATGGAAGCCCGCCGCGACTACAGCTTCAACGCGCAGCAGGTGCTCCCCAAGGAGCAGGAAGCGGAACGCCTGCGCGAGTTCCTCGAGGACGAAATGGCCGAGATGCTGCTGCTCAGGATCGAGGCGGCGACGGCGCGTGCGGTGGAGGAGCCCGAAGCTGCTGCGCCAGCAGTTGCGCCGGATGCAGCACCGGCGGCGACACCGTCCGCGCCACCGACGACGGAAAGGCCGACGACGGCTCCGGAGACACCGGCCTCGCCGCCGACCGAGTAAGTCCGCCGGCGATGTGCAGCGAGCACCCCACGTTGCCGCTGACGATGAAGTCCGGCATCACCTGCGCGATCGACGCTAGCTTGGGCGCGAGCAGGCGATCCGAGTCCTCGGGGTGCGTCACGAAGTGACTGCCTGCAGCTCCGCAGCAGCCGAAACCGCGATCCAGCTCCACCACTTCGAGTTCCGGAATCCGGGCCAGCAGTGCCCGCAGACCTGCGTCCGACTTCGTCGTGCTCGCCGCCGTGCACGGCGTGTGCAAAGCCACGCGCTTGCGCAGCGGCGCGAACTGCAGGCGGTCCGCGCGCGGCAGCAGCCAGTCGGAATATTCCTTCACGCGCGCAGAGAATTCGGCGCCGCCCCCGGGGGCGAGATGCGCGTAGTCCTTCAGGGTTGCGGCGCAGCCCGTCGTCAGGCTCGCGACGCGCGACGCACCGGCGAACGCCGCGACGTTCTCGTTCGCGCAGACACGCGCATGCGCGGGCAGTCCGGCGTGCTGATGAAGTGCCCCGCAGCAGCCCTGCCCCGCCACCGGCTGGACCGCATAGCCGGCTGCGGACAGCAGCTGTTCGACGGCCCGGATCGCGTCGCGTTCGAACAG
>CAZXXM010000211.1:0-4733 GCA_964644715.1 uncultured Salinisphaerales bacterium | reverse complement strand
AGCCGGCTGCGGACAGCAGCTGTTCGACGGCCCGGATCGCGTCGCGTTCGAACAGATCGGTCGCGCAGCCGTGGAAGACGGCAATGGATTCGCGCGCATCCGTTGGCGCTGCCGCCGTCGGGGGCGGTGGTGCGCTCGCGGACCGGCCCGTCGCCGGCACCATCGATTCGAGCCTCGCGAGCCGGCCGCGACCGAGCAGGCCGCCGCGACGCACCAGCCACTGCAGGCCCGACCTGCGATACAGCGTCCACGCGGCACGCAGCAGCGTCCGACCGCCTCCGGAAACCAGCATCACGCCGAGCAGGCGCGCGATGCGCGTTCGTTCGGGCCGCCGCTCGGCGAGTCGCGCCCGGCCGCCGTCGAGGATGTGCGAGTACGGCACGCGCGCGGGGCACACGTCTTCGCAGCGGCCGCACGACAGGCATCCGTCGAGGTGCGATTCCATGCGCGGGCTCGCGTCGATCAGGCCGGTGAGCAGGCCCTGTACCAGCATGATCCGACCGCGCGGCGAATCCCCCTCGTGCTGCGAATCGCGGTACGTCGGGCAATGCGGAAGGCACAGGCCGCACTTCACGCAAAGGTCAGCGTCGGCAAGCAGCGTCGAGTCCAGCGGAGAGGATGCAGGCATGACCGGTATCATCGCGGATTCCACGCATCCGACGGGCCCTGCGCGCGCTCCTCCCCCGCTGTGCGTCGATGACACTTTCGACATGGGGCTATGCGGTCAGGTCCCGTACATTATCGATCCCTTATCCAGGATGGCCTCATGGCCATTTTTCCAGGCTCCGGCATCGGAGCCGCCTCCAAAGGAGACTTGATGATGCTTCGATTGACCGCGCTTGCCGCGCTGCTGAGCGTGCCCGCGATGGCGCACAGCGAATGGAAAGGCGAGGCCGGCGCCGGCCTGCTGACGACGAGCGGCAACTCGGAGACCGAGTCGTTCAACGGAAAATTCCTGCTGGACTGGAAGGCCGATGAATGGAAGAACAGCTTCAGCGCCACGGCGATCAACAACGGCGACGAAGACGGCCGTTCGGCCGAGCGCTACACGGTGGGCGACAAGCTCGACTATCACTTCACCGACGTGGACTACGCGTTCGGTGCCGTGGACTGGGAGAAGGACCTGTTCGGCGGCTTTCGCGAACGCACGGCCGAAACGATCGGCTACGGCCGGCACGTGCTGACCGGTCCGGTCCATTCGCTGGATGCCGAAATCGGCGCCGGCTGGCGCCAGACCAAGGAACAGGAAACCGGTGACAAGGAGAGCGAGGCCATCGGTCGCGCCGGCGGCAAGTACCTCTGGAAGATCTCCGATACCAGCGCCTTCGCCCAGTCGCTGAAAGTGGAATACGGCAGCAGCAACACGTTCACCGAGGCCGTCAGCGAACTCAAGCTGTCGGTGGTGGGCAACCTGTTCGCGTCGATCTCGTTCACCGCGCGCAACAATTCGGACGTGCCGCCGGAGACCAAGAAGACCGACACCTTCACGGCGGTGAACCTGTCGTACGCATTCGGTTCGAAGTAGGCGCGCTCGTGGCCCGGACGGAGTCCGGGGTTGCGCTACGTATCGCGAGAGGAACCCCGGACTTCGTCCGGCTACGGTCGGGCAACTCGCACTTGCGATCCGGCATCGCCGGCCCAGAATAGGCGCATGAGCTTCTACGAACATCACATCTTCTTCTGCAACAACCAGCGCCCTCCGGGTGCGCGGACCTGTTGCAACGACAAGGGCGCCACACCGGCACGCGACCATGCCAAGGCGCGCATCGCGCAGCTGCGGCTCAATGCGCCGGGCAAGGTCCGCGTGAACCAGGCCGGGTGCATGGAGCGCTGCGAGGAAGGGCCCTGCCTGGCGATCTATCCGCAGGGTGTCTGGTACACCTTTCGCGACACGGCCGACATCGACGAGATCATCGATCGGCACGTGGTCGGCGGACAAATCGTCGAGCGACTGCGGCTGCCGGACACGCCGCCGCCCAAGAAGCCATGATCCATGACGTGCTGCGCATGGGCGACGCGCGTCTGCTGCGCCAGGCGCGCGAGGTCGGGCGATTCGACACGCCGGAGCTCCACATGCTGGTCGCGGACATGTTCGAGACCATGCGCTCGCTCGACGGCGCGGGCCTGGCGGCGCCGCAGATCGGCGTCGATCTTCGCGTCGTGATCTTCGGCTTCGGGTCCAGCCCCCGTTATCCGGATGCTCCGGCGGTCCCCGAGACGGTGCTGATCAACCCGGTCCTCACACCGCTTTCGGACGAGCTGGAAGACGGCTGGGAAGGCTGCCTGTCGGTGCCGGGACTGCGTGGGGTCGTGCCGCGCTTCCGCCAACTGCGCTATACCGGCGTCGATGCGTACGGCAAGCCGATCGATAGAACCGTCGACGGTTTCCATGCGCGCGTCGTGCAGCACGAATGCGATCACCTCGACGGCATCCTGTACCCGATGCGCGTGCGCGACTTCACCCGCTTCGGATTTCACGACGTGCTGTTCCCGGGAGTTCCGGACCGCGACGATTGAGCACGGCACCGGAGCGCGGCGCACTCAGAGCACCGGCGTGCGGATGTTGAGCGGGTCTTCCGGTGGGGGCAGATGCGCCGGCGGCGTCTCGATCGGCACCGGGGCCTGCGGCGGATCCCCGAACAGATAGACCAGCATGTCGTAGTAAGTCCGCACGTTGCCGACGTAGGTCTTGGCCTCGTGGCCGCGGGCGTACCCGTGCTTGGTCTTCTGATACCAGCGGGCCTGCGTCAGCAAGGGCAGGCAGTTGCGCACGTCGACCCAGCGCGACGGATCGCCGCCGCGCTGGCGCGCCAGTTCCCGCACGTCCAGCAGATGCCCGTAGCCCATGTTGTAGGCCGCGAGCGCCAGCCAGGTGCGGTCCGGATCCGGAACGTCGGCAGGAACCAGATCGATCAGTCGCCGGATGTAGCGCGCACCGCCGTTGATGCTCTGAGCGGGATCTTCCCGGTCGGCGACGTTGAGAAACCGCGCCGTCTCGTTGGTCAGCTGCATGATGCCGCGCACGCCGGTGGGACTGACCGCGCCCGGGTCCCAGTGCGACTCCTGGTAGCCGATGGCCGCGAGCAGTCGCCAGTCCATGCCGAATTTCTTGCCCGCCCGCTCGAACATGGTGCGGTACTTGGGCAGGCGCGTGGTCACGTGCGTGGCCAGCGCCACCGCTCCAAGGTAGTCGACCTGCTCGACGTGCCCGAAATAGCGATCCCGAAGCTGTGCCAGGTCCGCCTCGCTCTTGCCGCTCAGATAATGCTGCGCCAGGTTGTAGAGGCTGCTGTCCGGCCCGTTCGCGAAGGCCCAGGCGACGTCTTGCCGTTCGGCGATGTCGAAAGCGACGCGCAGCTGCGGGTAATACCGCTGGTTGATGGCCACGATGTCGGACGGGGCCACGGTGTACGCGATCTCGTCGTTGGCCACTTTCAGCAGCAGCTCCTCGGTCTCGGCGTCCGCGGTTTCGGTCCACCGCAGGCCGGGGACCTTCTCCCGGAGGATGGCCAAGTGCTCCGCCGCGGCGCTTTGCTGGGCGACGACCAGGCCCTCCTTGATGTCGGCTGGTTTCGAAGGCCGCGGATTGCCCATCCGGTAGACCAGTTGCGGCACGACGCTCAGCACCGGCCTCGAAAAGCGCAGCGCCTGGCTTCGCAGCGGGGTCACCGAGATGCCTGCGGCAGCCACCTGGGCCCGCCCGCTCTGGACGGCCTGGAGCGCCTCCGCCGGACTGCCGACGATCACCAGCTCCAGCTTCACGCCCAGGCTTTCGGCCAGTCCGAGAGCCAGCTCGTACTCGAACCCGGTCGGGCCGGCCGGGCCCTCGTAGTACGTCGTCGGACTATTGATCGTGGCGACCCGCAAGGCACCCAGCGCCTGCACCTGTTCGATCGTCGTCACCCGGGGCGAACAGGTCGACAGCAACAGGTAGACGCTGGTGGCCAGCGTCAGGGCAGCGACCCGCAACCACGGAATCCTCGCGGCGAGCTCCCTCATCCTCTAGAATGCCGTCCGGTTCATGGGCTGGCAGACGCTAGCACAGCCGCCGAGTCGACAGACTTCGGGCCGCGGAGAGGTGGCAGAGTGGTTGAATGTACCTGACTCGAAATCAGGCGTACGTGCAAACGTACCGGGGGTTCGAATCCCTCCCTCTCCGCCACTTTTCCTGGGCAAGGGCGTTAACAGCCGTGCCTGCCACTTAGGTTGGCTGAAATGGGCGCTTTCGCTGCCCTCATCCGAACGACGGAGCAGGCAGCAGGTTGCAGCAGCACCCTTCCGCGCCGGATTTCTCCAGTAGTTAATCAGACGGTTCGCTTCGGGCGACCTTGCGGGCTATCCAGCGGCATATTCAACACCAGCGGTAGCGCCCGCCCCGCATAAGACGGAATGCTTGGGGTAATCGTCCTTCGTAACTTCGTATCGATCAATCGGCAAGACGGCGGAGCGAGCACAGTCGTTCGGGAGGAAGAAATTTTAGGAATCCCGACTAGAATGACTGCGATGTCAACACGCCCCATACACACGACGGACACGCCAGAACTCCGCAAAGAACGGGGGGCCTTTTTCACGCCTTCCGCGATCACAGCCTTCGTAGCGAATTGGGCTATCAGGGCTTCTGGTGACCGCGTACTAGAGCCCTCGGCTGGCGACGCGGCGTTCTTAACAGCCGCAGTGGGGCGCATCTTGACGCTTCATCGGGGCAGGAAGAGAGCTGAGCCCACGGTCGACGG
>CAZXXM010000210.1:0-5989 GCA_964644715.1 uncultured Salinisphaerales bacterium | reverse complement strand
CCGATCTTCTCTAGCCGGCGACGCACGCTGCGGAACCGCGACAGCGCCTCGATCGAGGTCTCGACCGGGACCCCGACATGCGCCGCTGCGGCAAACGCAGCCAGCGTGTTGGATCGGTTGTGCCGACCCGGGAGCGGTGTCCTTACCAGGCCCTTGGAAACACCGCCGACGAGCAGCTCGAACCCGTCCTGCGCATCGCGCGCCGACCAACCCTGGGCATCGTCGAAGCGCTCGACCGGGGTCCAGGCGCCCATGCCGAGCACGCGCGCCAGATTGGCGTCCGCACCGTTGACGATCAGGCGGCCGCTGCCGGGCACCGTGCGGACCAGGTGGTGGAACTGCCGCTCGATCGCGGCCAGGTCCGGGAAGATGTCGGCGTGGTCGTACTCGAGGTTGTTGAGGATGCAGGTCCGCGGGTGGTAGTGGACGAACTTGCTGCGCTTGTCGAAGAAGGCGGTGTCGTATTCGTCCGCCTCGATGACGAAGGTCTTTCCGCGACCGAGCCGTGCCGACACGCCGAAGTCCAGCGGCACGCCGCCGACGAGAAAGCCCGGCTCCAGCCCTGCCTGGTCGAGCAGCCAGGCCAGCAGCGAAGTCGTCGTGGTCTTGCCGTGCGTGCCGGCGACCGCCAGCACGTGGCGTCCGGGCAGCACGTTCTGAGCCAGCCACTGAGGGCCCGACACGTACGGCAGCCCGGCGTCCAGAACATGCTCCATCGCCGGGAATTTCGGCCCGCGCGTGACGACGTTGCCGACGACGACGACGTCCGGCGCGGGATCCAGATGCGAGGCCTCGTAGCCGCGCATCAGCGTGATGCCCAGTGCCTCGAGCTGCGTGGACATCGGCGGCCAGGCATTGGCATCCGACCCCGTGACCTTGTGGCCGGCCTCCCGCGCGAGCGCCGCCATGAAGGTGCCGCAGATGCCGAGGATGTGCAGATGCATGGCGAAAAAGCTTGCGCGCTCAGCCCGGCGACGCACCGCCGCCGAACAGCGCGGCGACGAAGGTGGCGAAGAACAGCACGAACATCAGCACGGCGAACGCGATCAGCATCGTCACCAGCACGCCACCGGCGAGGCTCGCATTGCCCGACTGGCGGTAGATGTGCACGTTGACGGCGAAGTTCCAGATGTTCAGCAAGTTCATCATGAACCCCGCCCAGGCCGGGAACTGCAGTTCCGGCAGGGGCTCTGTCGCACCCGGATTCATCGCCGCGAACTTCTCCAGTTCGGGCGCGATCTCCGAGAACGGCAGCGCCAGCCCCAGGGTCAGCACGCTGCCGACCGCGAGCAGCGAGTGCAGCGTCTGCATGTAGCGCGCTTCGAGCTTGCGCGAACGCAGGTACAGGCGCGTCGTGAACGACAGCGCGATCACCATGGCCAGGCCGATGGCGGCGGCGAGAATCGCCGGCACCGCCAGCTGGAGCACGAAGTAGTTCGACAGGGCCGCGATCGGGATCAACCACCCGGTCAATCGGGGGTCGTAGGGAAAATCCTGGGGGCCGGCCCGGAAGAACAGCAGGTTGAACGTGGCGGTCAGAACGGACTGAAGCATGCGCTGAGGACGGGTCGCGGCGTCGGTGAGCGGGTATTGTAGGGCTTCGCTCGTTCGCAACCGGTTCACGTGCCCACGCATTTCGTCGATACCCAGGCCGCCCTCGGCGAGTTCCTGCCGCGCTGGAAAGCCGCTCCCTTCCTGGCGCTGGACACCGAGTTCATTCGTGAGCAGACCTATTACCCGCAGCTCTGCCTGATCCAGGTCGGCGACGGCCAGGACGCGGTCTGCGTCGATCCGCTGGCCGGCCTGGACCTGCAGCCCCTGCTGGGCGTGCTGCAGGCCGGCGGTCCCGAGCGCGTGTTCCATGCCGCCGGCCAGGATCTCGAGATCTTCGTGCGGCTGTCGGGACGTTCGCCGGAGCCGCTGTTCGACACGCAGGTCGCCGCCGGCCTGCTGGGCTACGGCGAGCAACTCGGCTACGCGGGGCTCATGGAGAAGCTGGTCGGCGTGAAGCTCGACAAGAGCCTGTCGCGCACGAACTGGGCGCGCCGCCCGCTGACCGGGCCCGAGATCGCCTATGCGGCCGACGACGTCCGTCATCTGGCCGACGTCTATCCGCGCCTGCTGCGCGAACTGGAAGAACGCGGCCGGCTGGCCTGGCTGCGGGAGGACTGCGCCGCGATGGCCGATCCGGCGCGGTACCGCATCTCGCCGCAGACCGAGTGGAAGCGCCTCAAGGGCCTGGTGCGCATGGACGCCAAGGCCCAGCACGTGGCCGCGAAGCTCGCCGCCTGGCGCGAGGTACTGGCCGAGCAGCGCGACCGGCCGCGCCGCTGGATCCTGGCCGACGAGGCGATCTACCTGCTGGCCGAACGCCGTCCGCAGACGCTGGGGCAGCTCGCCGACCTGCAGGCGCTGCCGCCCAAGTCGCTCGAGAAGCACGGCGAGACGCTGGTCGAGCTGATCGCGCAAGGCGCGGCCAGCGAGGCCCCGCCGCTGCAGGTCGACGCCCGCTCCGACGATGCCGAGAAGCAGCGCATCAAGCGTCTGCTCGATCGCGCCCGCGCGATCGCCACCGAACTCGGGATCCCCTCCTCGCTGCTCGCACCGCGCGCGGACATCGAGTCGCTGGCGATCAATGGCGAAGCGGCTGCGATTCCGCTGCTGCGGGGATGGCGGCGCGAGGTCGCGGGTGCGGAGCTGTTGTCGCTCGCGGGCTGAACCGTTCTCGAAGTTTCGTAGCCCGGACGCAGTCCGGGCTACGAGAACGGCTACAGGCGCAAGTCGCCCCGAGTGATGCGCGCGTAGAGCTCCGGCGTGATCGGCTCGTAGCCCTTCGCAGGATCGATCAGCGCATACAGTGGCTCGCTGACCTTTCCCGGATCGAAGCCTTCCTGCTTGACCTCGACCTTGCGGAACTTGAACGTGCCGGTGATTTCCTGCTCGGGACGAAGCCGGATGAACAGCGGCACCGCGTACGCCGGAAGGTTGTCGCGCAGCAGCTGCGCCAGCGCTGCGCCGTCGAAATCGCCTTGCTTCCAGGTCAGCGAGGCCATGCCGGCCCGGCCGTCGCAGCCGGGCACCTGCACGCCGTAGACCACCGCCTGCTCCACTGCCGGATGGCGATTGAGCGCGCCTTCGACCTCGGTCGTCGCGACGTTCTCGCCCTTCCAGCGGAACGTGTCGCCGACGCGATCGACGAACGCGATGTGGCGGAAGCCCTGGTCGCGCACCAGATCGCCGCTGTTGAACCAGCTGTCGCCCTTCTCGAACACGTCGCGGAACAACTTCTTCGCACTCGCCTTCTCGTCGGTGTAGCCGTCGAACGGGGTCTTGTCGCTGACCTCGGTGATCAGCAGGCCGACGCCGCCGCGCGGCACTTTCTGCATGAAGCCCTCGGCGTCACGCACCGGTTCTTCGGCCTCGGGATCGAATTCCACGATCGCGAACGGCAGCGGACAGAAACCGGCGGTCTTGCTCAGGCCGAAACCGTTGACGAACGCGGCATTGGATTCGCTGGCGCCGTAGAACTCGGCGATGCGGTCGATGCCGAAGCGCTGCTGGAACTGCTCCCAGATTTCCGGCCGCAGGCCGTTGCCGCAGATCACGCGAACCTTGTGGTCGCGATCGTTCGGCTGCGGCTCGCGGTTCAACAGGTAGCGGCAGATCTCGCCGATGTAGCAGAAGCTGGTCGCG
Source organism: uncultured Salinisphaerales bacterium (assembly GCA_964644715.1). Classification (GTDB taxonomy): domain Bacteria; phylum Pseudomonadota; class Gammaproteobacteria; order Nevskiales; family Nevskiaceae; genus Panacagrimonas. The sequence continues at coordinate 2,296 of CAZXXM010000210.1, read as the reverse complement.
CCGTAGCGGCGGATCTCGTCCCAGAATTTCGTCGCGCTGAACTTGCGGCCAATCGCCAAGGTGCAGCCCGCACCGAGCACCGCACCCCAGGACACCGTCAGCGCGTTGTTGTGATACATCGGCAGCGCGCAATAGAAGACGTCGTCGCTCTTCAGGCGCAGCGCCATCTGGCCCAGCCCCGCCATCCCCTTGAGCCAGCGGTAGTGGCTCATCACGCTGGCCTTCGGCAGTCCCGTGGTACCCGACGTGAAGATGTAGAACGCGGCGCGCTTGGCGGCGACGGCCTGCGTCTCTTCGAGATTCTGCGACGGCGCGTTGACCAGCTCGGTGCGCAGGTTGGCGTAGCCGAACGGTGCGCCGCCGGCGCCGTCCCAGAGGAATTTCATCGGCGGCTCGGAAGCGGCGCCGTCCTTGTCCGGCTTCTCCGCGTCGCGGCCCTTGCCGGCCCGGCTGCGCGCGCCCGTCGAATCGGACGTGCTCTTGGGAGCGTCGGGCGTGGACTCGAGCGCCTCGAGGCACTCGTCGCCGACGATGACCACGCGCGCCTGGGTCAGCTTCAGGCTGTGCGTGAGCACGTCGCCGCGCTGGTTGTGATTCAGCATGCCGGCGATGGCGCCCAGCTTCACGATGCCGGCGACGCAGGCGAGCACCTCCGGACGGTTCTCCATCAGGACGGCCACCGAGTCGCCCGCCACCACGCCCTTGGACCGGAGCAGGTGCGCGATGCGGTTGGCCCAGCTGTTGAATTCGGCGTAGGTCCAGCGGCGTTCCTCGAACACCACGGCCGTGCGGCGCGGATGCTTGCGCGCCAGGCGCTCGAGATGCAGCCCGATCGAATCCAGCGTGTCCGGACGCAGCAGCGCGAGGTTGAGCTGGCCGCGATTCGCGGCGAGCACGTCGGGCTGCGTCTTGATCAGGCCGCGTGCGAGGTCGGTGAAGCGGATGGTGTCGGTGGTCTCGCTCAAGATTCTCTCCGGCCCACACACGAAGCAGCGATGGGCGTGCAGCCTAGCTCAGGAAGATCGGGCCGCGCAGACGCAAGGCCGGCGCCATACGCGGGTGTCGCCAAACGCATTTCGACGCAAAGGATCCGCGTCCACCGTACCGGACGAAGTCCGGGGCTGCGCCTTCTAGATAAAGACCGCCCCGGACTTCGTCCGGGCTACGGGGAAGCGCTTCACCCTGGTGCGGACAGCCAGTCGCGCAGTTGCGCGTACACCGCCGGATGATTGAGCAGACGAAGATGATCGATCTGGACATGCGATGAGCCGTCCGCACCCGCCACGTCGAGCGCCAGGCTGCTCGGCAGGCAGACGAGGCCATCGCCGACCGCGCGCGAGACCCAGTGATCGGCCTTGCTCATCAGGCAGCCTCCGAGAAAGCGATAGCGCACACCCGGGACCGGAGCGACCTGCAGCCGGTCGCGCGTCCAGAACGCATCGGGATCACGCCCCTTCCATTCCGCGTGCGTCGTGTAGCCCCAGCGCAGGTCCTTGATGCCCAGGCTGCGCGAATCGAGCAGACGCGCAATCGGCCGCGACAGGGGCACGCGCTTCATGAAGTGCGTGCCGACGTGCACGGCTTTCTCGAGCCGCGCGCCGAGATGGGGGGAACCCAGGCAGACCACCTGGAGCAGTTGCGACACCCAGCGATCGCCGCGCGACGCGCCGATGTCCGCTGCGGAGCGCGCCACCAGTCCGCCCATGCTGTGGCCGATCAGCACGATCTCATCGACCGGCACCGGCCAGTTCGCGTGCAGCGCATCCAGCGCACGCGCGCAATGGCGGCCGTTCACCGAGATGTGCAGGCCGCTGTTGTAGCGCACGTAGACCGGCGTGTAGCCGAGATCCCGGGCCAGACGCGCGCCGTAGGCGTCGGTCTGCGGATCTTCGGGCTTGCGGAACATCTCCCAGACGTTCTCGTTGCCGCACAGGCCATGCAGGAACACCGCGACGCGCGGGCCGGCCTCCGGAAACGCCGCGCGCAGGCCCGGCGTCGTGGGCTCGACGCGCTGCCCGTCGCGATACAACCCGAATCGCACGGCCAGCGGATTGCGACGCCGCAACATGTGGTCGCCCACCGCACCGCTGAGTGCCGCGACGAGATCGTCCTGGGCGCGGGCGACCCGCGGCGCGGGCGGCGCCAGCGCCGGCAGCAGCTTCGCGGACTCCGCCCGGCGAAGCGCCCCATCCGCACCGCTGAACAGCGCACGTGCGACGCCGCGCACGGCGCCATAGACCTGGTCGGTCACGCCATCGTGGATGACGCGTACGGGCTCGCTGCCGAGCCGGGCGAC
>CAZXXM010000209.1:0-5995 GCA_964644715.1 uncultured Salinisphaerales bacterium | reverse complement strand
AGTTCCGGGCGGCCCGTCCGGTAGGGCGGCTCCGGGGCGTACTCGATCATCAGCTCGATCAGCTTGCCCGCGGAATCACCGCCCCATTTGCCCACCATCGCCAGGGCGAAGTCCATGCCCGCCGTCACGCCGCCGCCGGAGGCGCGATTGCGATCGAAGACCACGCGATCGTCGGAAGGGATGGCGCCGAACTTCTTCAGCATCTGGCGCGGATACCAATGGCAGGCGGAGCGATAGCCCTGCAGCAGGCCCGCGGCGCCGAGCACGAGCGAGCCGGTGCAGACGCTCGTCACCCACTTCGCGTCGCGCCCCAGGCGGGCGATCGCATCGAGCAGCGCCTGGTCGGACAGTGCGTCGAACGTCGGCTTCGCGCCGCCCGGAACGAACACCACGTCCGGATCCGGCGAGGCGTCCTCGTAGGAGTGGGACGCGAGGTAGGACAGGCCGGTATCGGTTTCGACCGGACCCTTCTTCGCGGCGATGAACTCGAACTGCACGCCCGGAACGAACTGCCAGACCGTGATCGGGTTGATCAGGTCGGCCGACGTGAACTTGTGGTACAGGAAGCACGCGATCTTCATGGCTTTCTCCTCGATGGGGGTCGCAGTCTCGCCCGTGGAACGACGCGTCGATGGACGAAATTCCGACGAATCCGGTCACCCGCGACATGGCTGGATTCGGTTTGGTTAGGCTGCACGCCATCCCTGGCCCGGGTCTCGCCATGACGCATCACGCGCCGCTCACCGTCGGTTTTCTCGTCACGCCCAAGTTCACCTTGCTGGATCTCAGCGGTGCACTGGAGCCGTTCCATCTCGCCAACTGGCTGAGCCGCGACGGCTACCGGATCCGGGTGTTCTCCACGTCGGGTGGCCCCGTGACGAGTTCCGAAGGCGTCACCGTCGGCACCGAGCCGGCCGAGCTCGACGGTCTCGATACCTTGTTCGTGATCGGCGGCGAGCGCACGCCGGAGGAACCGATCCGCGATCAGGACATCGCCTTCGTCCGCGCGGCGCATCGCCAGGGCGTGCGTCGCGTGACGAGCGTGTGCGTGGGCGCGTTCATCCTTGCCGAAGCCGGGCTGCTCGACGATCGGCGCGCGACGACGCACTGGATGTACGCGCCCGAACTGCAGCGCCGCTATCCCAAGGTCCAGGTCGACGGCGATCGCATCTTCACGCGCGACGATCGAATCTGGACCTCGGCCGGCATCACCGCGGGAATCGACCTGGCGCTGAGCCTGATCGAGGAGGACCGGGGCAAGACCGTGGCCCGCACCGTGGCGCGCCAGCTCGTCGTCTACCAGCGGCGCGCCGGTGGACAGATGCAGTTTTCCTCGCTGCTGCGGCTGGACCCGGATTCGGACCGGTTGCGCCGCGTCATGACGTTCATGCGGGAAAATCTGGCCGCAGCGCTGCCGCTCGAGCGCCTTGCCGACGTCGCCAATCTGAGCATCCGCCAGTTCGGCCGTTCCTTTTTCAAGGCCACCGGCACCACGCCGGCGAAGCTGGTGGAACGGCTTCGCGTCGAGTCCGCGAAGCCGCGCGTCGAAGAAGCCCGCGAACCGCTCGACGTGATTGCGCGCTCCGTCGGGTTCGCCGACACGGACCGCATGCGGCAGGCGTTCCTGCGGGTGCTCGGTCAGACGCCGCGATTGATCCGCAAGGAAGGTTCGGGCGCCAAGCCGGCCGATGCGGTCCATGTCCGGGCCAAGGTGGATCGACGAAGCGCGGAGCGGATCCGAGCCGAGGCCCGGTCGAGCTGAGCGCAGCCGGTCGCCGCGAGATCAGGTCTTCAGCGCGGCGACGCTGCGGACCTCGACCTTCAATTCGGGAAGCGCGAGGGCCTGGATGCCGATGATGGTCCACGCGGGGAAGGGTTTCTGAAAGTAGCGTTGCTTCGCGGGGACGAAGTCCGGCAGGTTCTTCTCGAGGTCCACGTGGTAGCTGACGACCTCGACGAGATCGGACATCGTCAGACCTTCCAGTTGCAGCAGCGCCTGCGTGCGCTGCAGCGCCAGCTCGGATTGCTCGGCGACCGATTCGGGGATCGTGCCATCGGGCCGAAAGCCGACGACGCCCGCGATGAACAGCAGGCCTCCTGCGCGCACCGCCGCGGAGTAGCCGTACGTCTCGAACGTCCAGTGATCGCCCTTGAACTGCGGATGGTCTGCGGGAATTTCGACGATGGATTTGGACATTGCGGATCTCGGTTGTCGAGGAGAGGGGCGCGCGTCGGCCGCGGCATCGCGGCGACGTTGCAGGCGATGGCGCGGGACGCGCCGTGATCAGAGTTGCGAGATGCCGCCGTCGACCACCAGCTCGGCGCCGACGACGTATTTCGAATCGTCGCTCGCCAGGAACAGGGCCGCGGCGGCGATCTCTTCGGGCTCCCCCATGCGGCCGATGGGAACCAGGGTGGCGGCGCCCGCCTGCTGCGTCTTCACCTCGTCGGGACTCATCCCCATGCGGGACATGATCGGCGTCTTGATGAAGCCGGGCGACACCGCGTTGACCCGGACCTTGCGTGCGAGCAGTTCCTGCGACCAGGTTCTCGCGAACGAGCGCACCGCGGCTTTGGATGCGGCCGTCAGCGAGAAGCCGATCCGTCCGGTCGCGTTGAGGAAGCTCGTGTTGAGGACGACCGAACCACCTTCGCGCAGCAGCGGCGAGATGGCCTGCATCGAGAAGAACAGGCCTTTGACGTTGCTGTCCATCAGCTCGTCGTAGAGCGCCTCGTCCGTCGTGTCCAGCGGCGAAGCCAGCGCACGGCCCGCGTTGCCGAAAAAGATGTCGAGCCCGTCGAATCGCGCCTGCACCTGCCGGCTCATCTCCAACATGTCGGAGCGCGAGCGGACGTCGGCCTGGATGATCAGCGCGTCGCGGCCCAGGACGTTCTTCACCTCGTCGAACTTCGATGCGTCGCGGCCCGTGACCGCGACCCGTGCGCCCTCGCGCACGAACAGCGTCGCGGTCGCAAGGCCGATGCCGCTGGTGCCGCCGGTGATCAGGGCGGTTTTTCCTGAAAGTCTCATCGCGCCTCCGGCGTGTGGTGACGGTTCATCGAATCGTGCGGGTCGGCGCCTCCGGGGCCGTTGGAGCCCCGGCCTTCGCGCCTGCGCGGATCGCGTTCGATGAAAGTCAGTCTGCGTGCGGCAGCGACGAGGCGAGGGACAAATCGACGACGATAAACGTCGCGCTCGGAGGGAGCGTTACGTAGGGGGCAGGATCGGCGGCACGCGCCACCGCGGACCCGACGGGCGAGCCGCCCGGCTCAGGACCGGTTCTCGCTTCCCGGACCGGCATCCTCGATATGCGCATTGCCGAGGTCGTGTTCGAGGCCCTCTGCCGCGCGCGGTCCCGGCGCAAGCGGGATGCGCAGCTTGGAGATCGGGACCAGGGGACTCCTCGGTCTGTCCCGCAGGTGAGCCAGTACGTCCAGCAGGGTCTGCGGCTGCACCGGTTTGACGAAGTGGGCGTTGAAGCTTGCGGCTTCGGATCGTCGTCGGTCTTCCGGCTGACCCCAGCCGGACAGCGCGACGATCAGCATTCCCCTGCCGGCTTCGCTTTCGCGCAGACGCCTGCAGACTTCGTAGCCGTCCATCAGGGGCATGCCGAGATCGAGAATGGCGGCGTCCGGCTTCACCTGCTGGACCGCCCTCAGGGCGGCCTCGCCATCGTAGGCCACGGCCACGTCGTGACCATCCGCCCGCAGGAACATGGCCAGGCTGTCCGCCGCATCCTGGTTGTCGTCGGCGACGAGGACGCGGTACCGGACCCGGGGCAGGTCGGTTGCCATGCCGGATACCGGCGCCGCCGTTTCCTCGCCCATCACCGCGAGCGGGAGTCGCACGATGAACGTGCTGCCCTTGCCGGTGCCCTCGCTGAGCACGCGGATCGATCCGCCGTGCAGTTCGACCAGGTTGCGCACCAGCGCCAAGCCGATCCCCAGCCCGCGCGAGGCATTCACGCCCGACCCGGTGGCCTGCCAGAACAGATCGAACAGAAAAGGCAGCTGATCGCCGGGAATGCCGCTGCCGAAATCCTGCACGGACACTTCCACCTGAAATCCGGAAACCCGGCTCGACACCACCACCCGGCTGCCTGCGGGGCTGTACTTGGAGGCATTGTCGATCAGGTTGGCGAAGACCTGCGCCAGGCGAAAACGATCGCCTTCGACCAGCACGTCGCTGGCGTCACCTCTCGATTCCAGCGTCTGGTCCGCCGCCGCGAGCATCGGCCGCTTGGACTCGATGGCGGCGTCGAGCGCGGTCGCGAGCGTCATTCGACTGCGTTCGAGCGACAGCTTGCCCTGCGTGATCCTCGAGACGTCGAGCAGATCGTCCAGCAATCGGGTCGCGTGGGTGAGCTGGCGATCCATGATCGCGTGGCTCTTGCTCCACGCCTCGCTGTCGCGGGGCAGCCGCAGCAGGGCCTCCAGCGCGTTGCGCAGGGGCGCCAGCGGATTGCGCAGCTCGTGCGCCAGCATGGCGAGGAACACGTCCTTGCGACGGTCCTGTTCGCGCAGGCGATCTTCGCTGGCGCGCAATGCGGCGCTCGCCCGCATCGCGTCGGTCACGTCGATCGAGATGCCGCCCAGCAGCGACTCGCCGTTCTCGTCCTCGAGCCTGAACTTGTACGACGTGAAATGACGCTCGCCCTCGGGACCCGCGTAGATTTCGTCCACCACCATCGCCTCGCCCGACTCGAGCACCCGCTGATCGTTCCGGCGGTACGCGGCGGCCGTCGGAGCGTCGAGCACGTCCTCGTCGCGTCTGCCGAGCCATTCGGCCATCGACCGGTGCGTGCGCTCCTCGACGCTGCGATTGACGAACAGATAGCGTCCTTGCGCGTCCTTGATGTAGGCCGCCAGGGGTGAGTGCGACATGAAGGCGTCGAATCGGGCGCTGCTCGCGCGGGCGATCGCCTCCTCGCGCCGGCGATCGGTGATGTCGACGGCCGCTCCGAACAAGCGGCGATGACCGTCGGCGTTGAGCTCGAAACGACCGCGATCCTCGAGCCAGCGGAACGATCGGTCGGGCGCCCGGACGCGGTACAGCAGGTGATAACCGGTTTGCGTGGCGATGGCCCGCCCGACCTGTTCCTTCAGCGTCGCCACGTCATCCGGGTGCACCCGCTCGAACAGGTGCTCGGGCCGGTCGCTGCTGAGCCCGAACATGGAGACGGCGGTGCCCGAGCGCGTGATGCGGTCGGTCGCCAGATCCCAGTTCCAAGCGACCATGCGGCCGGTCTCCAGCGCCTGCTCGAGGCGGCGATCCAGAGCCGCGATCTCGCTCATCGCCCGCTGCGTGTCCTGCTGGGCCTGTCCGATCCGCAACCGGGTTCGATGGAACGCCTCGCACAGGGCCGAAATGCTCAGGCCCGCCGTGAGGAACAACACCAGCAGCACCCGGTCGGTGCCGTCGTGGACACGCGGATCGCCGATCGGGGGCAGTGCCAGGCTGGCGAACAGCGCCGCGACCAGGATCGTCGCGCCAACGCCGGCTCGCCAGCCGCCGAACCAGGCAGCGAGCAGGGGCGCCAGCAGCAAGGGGAACGCGCCCGAACGATCGCCGAGCCAGGGCGACACGAAGGTGTAGGCGAGGATGGCCGCAGCGGTGGCGACCGCGATGTGCCACAAGGCGCGCAGCCACGATCCTCTATCGAAGCTGACGGACTGCGGCGACTGCCGTGCGGACAATAGACATCTCCGAAAATGAGGTGACCGGAGAATGCAGGTATCGCGGCCTCAAGGGTTCAGGCTACCCGGTTTCGATTCACGGCATGCTCCTGACGGTATGCTCGCCGGCGCGAAATGAACGACACCAGCGAGTCTCGGATACGGGCAGATGCGGCGCAGGGATGCGCCGGGCGCGTGCCGTTCCCGCCGATCGATGCCGCGAGCGATGCAGGCGATGTGCGTTTCGCCGGCTCATCGCCACCCGGCAGCGGCGCAGGGAAGCAGCGGATCGAAGCACCGGTGCGCGAATGCTGAGCCT
>CAZXXM010000208.1:0-6028 GCA_964644715.1 uncultured Salinisphaerales bacterium | reverse complement strand
TGCGCGTCATGCCACCCAGGCGCGTCAGCGCGCCGAGCTGCACGCGGGCGACGTCGCGCACTCGCAGCGCCGCGCCATCGCGCACGCGAAGCACCAGGTTGCCGATATCGTCGAGCGATTCGAGGCGTCCCTGCACGCGTACGAGCAGCGTCTCTTCGCCTTCGTTGACGCGTCCGGCACCGTCGTTGCGGTTGAAGCGGGTGAGCGTGTTGCGCAGATCGTCGAGTGTCAGGCCGGCGGCGGACAGCTTCGCGGCATCCGGCACCACTTCGTACATCGTCGCGCGGCCTCCGAGCACGGTGACGTCGGCGACGCCGGCCACCGTGCGCAGCGCAGGACGAATCACCCAGTCCAGCAGTTCGCGGCGTTCGGCCAGCGACTGCGGCCCCTCGACGGTGAACATGAACATCTCGCCCAGCGGCGTCGACAGCGGGGCCAGACCACCGCTCACATCCGGCGGCAGGTCGCCCCAGACGGCGGACAAGCGCTCAGCCACCTGGTTGCGCGCCCAGTAGACGTCGGTGCCATCGGCGAAATCGACCGTGATGTCAGCGATGCCGTACTTGGACGTGCTGCGCAGCATCGTCTGCTTCGGCAGGCCGAGCAGCTCGACCTCGATCGGAGCGGTGACGCGTGCTTCCACTTCTTCGGGCGTCATGCCGGGCACGCGCAGCAGCAATTTCACCTGCGGCGCCGCCACGTCGGGAAAAGCATCGATCGGCAACTGCATCAGCGCGCGTCCGCCGGCGACGATCAGGATCAGCACGGCCATGACCGTGAGCAGCGGCCTGTGAAGCGCCGCGTGAGTGAGCCGAGCGAACATCATTCGCCCCCGTGCCCGAGCCAGGCACCCTTGAGCGCCACGGTGCCGCGCGTGGCGACTTTCATCTCCGCACTCAGGGCGCCGCTGACGGTGGCGTCTTGCGCATCGGAAGACAGCACCCGCACTTTGACGGGCGTGAAACCTTGCGCCACCTGGGTGAAGACGAAGGCGTCACCCTTCTCTCGGCTGAGCGCCGTACTGGGGATCCGCCAGGTCGATGTCACCGCGGTGTCGGTCACGCGCACCGGCACCCACTGGCCGGGCCGCAGCGTCGCGGTGTTCGCTGGCAATTCCGCGCGCACGCTCACCGCCTGCGCACCGTCGGAGGCCTGCGATCCCACCGCGCGCACGGTTGCGGTGACGCCTTCGAGCGCGAGCGGCTGGCCCGCGGAGAACAGCGCAGCGCTCGCCACCGGCACCTGCAGTTCCACCCACAGGCGACGCGTATCCGCCATGCGGAACAAGGTGTCGGTCGAGGCGAGCGGCTGTCCCGCGGTGATGCGTCGCTCGAGCACCGTTCCATCCGCCGGCGCTCGCACCCGCAGCCGGCCGTCGCGCGCGTCCTGCGGCGTCAAGCCCATCAGCGCGAGGCGCATGCGTACCGCCGCCAGTTCGGCTTTGGCACGCGCATGGCCTTGCTCGCTCACCTGCAGCCGACGCGCCGCGATGATGCCTTCGCCGTGCAACTGGCGATCGCGCTCGTACTCGCTGCGGGCGAGGCTCGCCGCAGATTCGGCGGCATACAGGCTGGCCGCGAGTTCGGGCACTTCGGGGCTGCTGATCTCCGCCAGCACCGTCCCCGCTGTCACTTGCTGGCCTTCGGATACCGGGACTTTCAAGACCACGCCGCCGACATGTGCGGCCACGATCCACTCGGCATCCGGCGCCGGTATCACGCGTGCACTCCAGGGAGCCGCTTCGCTGGCCGCCACCCGCCGCGGTGATTGCAACTGAACGCCGAGCGCGTCGATCTGCGCGGCGCTCACCGCGACGACGGTCTCGTTGGCCTGCGCGACACCGGCACCGAACAGCAAGATCCCGAGCGTCAGGGCAATCGCGTGGCGCCGCGGATCGATATGGAATGGCGAACGAAGAATCACGGCAGAACTCCCTGGACATGGTTGAAGCGGGAAATGGATCGATCGCGTGCGATCCGCGCGAGCCGATGCGTGCGTGCGGCGTCAGCGCCGCGGACTTCGATCAGCAGGCGCTCGGCGAGCGAGGACTCGCCGATCTGATAGGCCCGCCGCGCCAGGCGGACCTCGTCCTGGGCCAAGGTGAGCCGCTGCGTCGCCAGCTCCAGCGCACGTTCGCGCGCATGACGCTCGTGCTCGGCCTCGTGGCGGACCTGCGTGGCCTCGCGCTCGGCCTGCAGCACGGCGTCTTCGCTGCGCGCCACTTCGAGTTGCGGCGCGGCGAGTGCCGCGGCGCGATGCGCCGTGCCGCCGAACGGAATCGTCAGCGTGGCGCCCAGGCTGTCCACCGCCGAGTTGCCGTCAGCCGCCTCGCTGCGCGCACCGAGCAGCAGCCGCGGAGCGCCGGCGCCGCCACGACGCATCAGCTCCAGCGAGGCGCGCGTGCGCTGTAGCGTCGCCTGTGCGTCGTCCAGCGGTGGATAGGTCGTTCCCGTCTGGACATGCTCCTGCGGGACCGACGGCAGAGACGGCCATCCGGTGAGCGTCCTCCACGCAAAGACGCAATCGGCCAGACGTACTTCGGCTTCGTGCAGAGCGGTCTCGCGTTCGCGCAGCTGGCCCTGCGCGGTCAGTCGTTCCAGCGGCGCAGCGTCGCCCGCCGCGATGCGTGCCGCCACGTCCTGTTCGAGCTGGCGGAACGTCTCCAGGTCGCGGCGGGCGAGCTCGACTTGTTCGCGCGCCTCGATCACCGTCCAGTAGCGCTCTCGGACCTCGCCCGCGACGTTCCATCGCAGGAGGCCGGCTTCTCGACCGGCCTGCGTGTCCACGGCCTGCGCTTCGGCCTGCTGCGCACCGCGCTGGCCGGGACGCCACAGGGACAACTCGATGCCGGCCTCCGTCTCCCGCAGCCCGGTCGCGTTCTGCCAACGGTCCGTCTGCTGGCGCAGCGACAGGCTCGGCGCGCCACTGGTCCAGCTTCGACCCCGGCCTGCCAGCGCCCGCGCTTCGGCCTGTCTGGCGTCGATCCGGAAATGTCCCGGCGCCCGTTCCACCGCCGCGTCGACGGCCATGGCCAGCGAGCGATGAGGATCGATATCGAGCGCCGCGAGGCTCTCTTGCACATGTTCCCCGTGACCGTCTTCGGCCGGCGCCTGCTGCGCCACGCAGGCAAGCGGCGGCAAACCAAGCAGCAGCCACGGTAAACAGGCGAGGAGGAAGCGCATGGGAATCGGCGGTCGTGAACAGACCAGGACGATGCGCCCGGCCGACTTTCCGATTCGTGTCCGCGTGATGAACGAGCATTCACGTTTCGCCCATGCGCGTTGAAAGCCGCAGCCGATCACAGACCGATTCCGAGCGACCACGCCGCCGTTCGCCTGACCGCGAGCATGCGATCACGAAGCCGGGCGAGATCGAATCGTGGACGTAGCGAAGCACTCGCATCGACGCGACCCAGGATTCATCCGATGGATAGGTTCCGGCAACGTCGGATATCGCACGCTGGCGAGCCGTACGCCTCGGACCTCCCATGCGCAGCCTTGCCCTCGTATCCCTGATCGCCGCCGTCGTTCCCGCATTCGCGGGTCAAACGGACATCTCCTATCCGCCGGTATCCGCCAGTGGGCACGACTTCAACCACGCGCCGGTCGGCCAGACGTTTCGCGCGATCGTGCCCCAGGTTCGGGCGGGGCTGTATCTCGAAGCCTCCGGCTTGGATGCCACGCCGGTGCTCGACGTCCGCGTCGAGCTTTACGCCGGCGCAGGCCTGGCCGGCACGCCGCTCCATGCACTGCAACACACGCTCTCCGCTCCGTTCTCGGGCGTCGTCGAGGTGGATTACAACGCCGCGGGCGTCTACCTGACCCCGGGCCAGACCTACACCCTGGTGGTCCGCGACCTCAATCCACCGGCCGCGGGCGGCGTGACGGGGTGGAGAATCCCCTCCGTTTTCGATGCGAGCCAGCCGGGGGAGCCGGTGTTGAACGAGTCCGGCGAGATCGTGGGCTATGTGCCGAAGGGCGCTTATGCCGACGGGCAGCCGGTCCTGCAAGGTGCCGTGATCGTCAGCGATGCCGGCGTCGGCGACAACGCGTTCCAGGTGCTCAACGCTGCGCCCTGCAGCGGTGTGGAACAGACCGTGACTGCGATTGGACGCAACTTCATGTCGGTCAACGGCGGCAACACGGTGGCGGACCATATTTGGTACGCCCCGCAATCCGGCACGACCTATCTCGACGGCGCATCGGGAATCGCGACCGGCCAGCGCGTGAGCTGGGAGGGCAGTCTCGCGGGCGACGGATGTCACGCTGCGTTCATGACGATCCGCCCGCCGGTATCGCCCGGTGTCCCTGCATTGGTGCTGGACACCGTCGCACTGCCTGCAGCCGAAGTGGGCATCGCCTACTCCGCGACGCTTTCGGCCAGCGGCGGCACACCGCCGTATCGTTTCGGCGCCTCTCCGCTGCCCGCAGGGCTGCAGCTGTCGGGCGACCAGATCAGCGGCCTGCCGACGACGGCCGGCACCACGAGCGTGCAGCTCACCGCGACCGATGCCTCGGGCGTGACGACCAACGCGGCGCTGGACCTGGTGGTGCAGCCGCGGATCGCGACCTGCCAGGCGCCGGCCGGCGCACGCGGCCTGGAATCGAAGGGACGCGTGACGCTGGTCCTGGGCAATACCCTCCTGGTCGGACTGCAGTCGGTGCGACTGAGCGACTGCGCGAGCGTGGAGTGGAATCGCCGCGATCATCGCTTCCGTATCGGCGATCGCATCGAATTCTCCGGCTACCGGGGCGAGACCCACCTGATCGCCACGCGCATCTCGATCGAATGAGCCGGTGCCGGTTCACAAAGATGAGGTGATGGAGGTTTCGAGCGTGTGAACATCCGTTAATGTTCCGGACACCCTTCAACAAGGTGGCCGCGTGCATTCTGCTTGCGCACCCGCCAATCCTTGCGAGCTTCCAATGAGCATCAACTCCATCCCGCGCACCCCTGGCCTGCGCTGGAGCCACGGCGTCGTCGGCCTGGCGGCGATCCATCAGCTGGTGGGATCGGAGTTCATGGAGCCGCCCTGGGAATTCGACGAAGCCAGCGCTTTCCAGCAGCAGATGTTCGAATTCCACGAATGGATAGGGCTGGTGGCGGCCGCGGCGCTGCTGCTCCTGATGTTCAGCCTGTGGCGCCGTTACGGCAGCGGCTTGCGCGCCCGCTTCCTACCGTGGCTGTCCGCGACGCAGCGCCCCGCGCTGTTCGCCCAGATGCGCGCCGCCGTCTCGGGCCTGATGCGTCTCGAGCCGCTGCCCGCCTCCCAGGTCGACGTGCTCGCGTCGGCCTGGGAGGGCGTGGGCCTGCTCACCTTGGCTTTCATGGCCTTTACCGGCGCCGCGATGGCGCTGCTCGACGGATCGCCCGCGCTCATGCACGACCTCGGCGAGATCCACGAACTCGGCGCGCTGCCGCTCAAGCTCTACATCGGCGGCCACGCCGGCATGGCGCTGTTGCACGAGCTGCGCGGTGAAGGTGTGATCCGTCGCATGTGGGGCGGCCGGCAGGCCTGATCGGAAGGAACCTCGAACATGCGAATGCTGGTGGTGGAAGACGACGTCGAGATCGGCGGTTTCCTGTGCAAGGGCCTGCGCGAAGCCGGCCACGTGGTGGATCACGCGCCCAACGGCCGTGAAGGACTGTTCCTCGCGACGGGCGAGAGTTACGACGCCATCGTGCTGGATCGGCTCCTGCCGCAGATGGACGGCCTGTCCATGCTCGCGGCACTGCGGGCCACCGGGTCCCGCGTGCCCGTGCTGATCCTGAGCGCGCTGGGTACCGTGGACGAAAGGATCCGGGGACTGCGCGCGGGTGGCGACGATTACCTCGTGAAGCCGTTTTCGATGGCCGAGCTGCTCGCCCGCCTCGAGGTCATCACGCGCCGCGGACTGATGCCCGTGGCGGAGAGCAAGCTGCGCGTGCTGGACCTGGAACTGGATCGCATGACCCGGCAGGTGCGACGTGGAGGCGAGCCCATCCACCTCAAGCCGCAGGAGTACCGCGTACTCGAGTTCCTGATGCG
>CAZXXM010000207.1:0-6037 GCA_964644715.1 uncultured Salinisphaerales bacterium | reverse complement strand
TGGCCGTGGGCCGCCCCGCCCTCACCCGGCCAACGGGACCCCCACCCGCCACCCCCCCCCCCCCCCCCCGGGGGGCGGGGGGGGGGGGGGGGGGCCTGCCGGCCAGGGGACCAGGGCGCGCTTCGTTCCGTGAATGGCCGGCCCCTCACCCCAGCCCTCTCCCCGTGCGATACCGCCGCACGGGGAGAGAGAGTCATACGTCTCGAGCACGATGTCCTCATGAAGAAGAACGCAGCGTTTCCCCTGGTTCGCAACGTCGCGGGACTGTCGGCGGAATTCGACCTGCTGGTCATCGGCGGCGGCATCTACGGCGCCTGGACCGCGTACGACGCGGCGCAGCGCGGGCTGAAGGTCGCGCTGATCGAGAAGAACGACTGGGCCAGCGGGACCTCGTCGGCGTCGAGCAAGCTGATCCACGGCGGTCTGCGCTACCTCGAACACTACGAGTTCGCGCTGGTGCGGCATGCGCTGCGCGAACGCAAGGTCTTGTCGAAGATCGCGGCACACCTGGTGCGGCCGCTGGATTTCATCCTGCCGGTCTGGAAAGGCCCGCGCGCGAGCCCGCTGAAGCTTTCGGCCGGCCTGACCCTGTACGACACGCTGGCCTTCGGCAGCGGGCCGGTGAAGCCGCACAAGCATTTCCGGCCGCGCAGCCTGCTCAAGCATTACCCCTACGTGGACCCCGATCGTCTTCTGGGCGGCTTCCGCTACGGCGACTGCCAGGAAGACGACGCGCGCATGACGATGACCGTCGTCGCCGCCGCGCAGGCGGCGGGCGCGGTCTGCGCCAACCGCGTTCAGGCCGAGAAGATCCTGCGCGACAAGGACGGCGTCACTGGCGCGAAGCTCAAGGACGTCGAGACCGGTGCCGTGTTCGACGTGCGCGCGCGCTGCATCGTGAACTCGGCGGGCCCCTGGGCGCGCTCGCTGCTCGGTCCGCAGGCGCCCAAGGTCAAGCTGATCAAGGGCACGCACCTGCTGCTGCCGGCGATCCCGGGTTGCACCGAGGCCTTCCTGCTCACCGCGAAGGACGGCCGCGTGTTCTTCGTCATCCCCTGGTACGGCAAGACCATCGTCGGCACCACCGAGTCGACGGTCGACAGCCCGGATCAGCAGCCGACCGACGAGGAGACCAGCTATCTCATCGACGGCGTGCGCCGCGGCCTGCCGGGCCTGGGCTGGACCGAGGCCGACGTGATCGCGCGCTACTCGGGCGTGCGCACCTTGCAGGCCGACGACGCGGCCAGCCTGTCCGCGGTGACGCGCGAGTTCGAGATCGCCGAGCCCGAGCCGCGCCTGGTGCTGCCGATCGGCGGCAAATACACGACCTCGCGCTGCGACGCGGTGGAGATCGTGGATCGCGTGCAGAAGGCGCTGGGCCAGAAGAAGGTGCGCTCGCAGACGCATCTCAAATTCCTGCCGGGTGCGCCGCAGGACGACTTCGACACCTGGCTCGCGGCGTCGGTGAAGAAACTGACGGCGGCCGGCTTCGACGGCCTGGCCGCTTCCTACGCGGCGCATCGTCACGGCACGACGATCGACGAACTGCTCAAGCTCGTGAAGAAGGATCCGACCTTGGCGCAGCGCGTCCATCCGGATGCGCCGTTCGTGCGCGCCGAGGTGGCGCTCGCGTTCCGTGACGAGATGGCGTTGTCGGCCGACGACGCGCTGCGCCGCCGCATGCCGCTCGCGCTGCTGGTGCCGGAGCTGTCCGCCGCCCGCAAGGACGCGGAGACCCTGCGCGCATGAGGCTGCGGCCGGAGCAGTTGTCTGCGCACCTCGCCAAGTCGCTGCTGCCGGTCTACGTGGTGGCCGGCGAGGAGCCGCTGCTGATCGAGGAGTCGCTCGACGCCATCCGCGCCGCCGCGCGCCGGGAGGGCTACAGCGAGCGCGAGATCTTCGACGTCGAGCGCGGCTTCGACTGGGGCAGGGTCATCGAGTCCTGCAGCAGCCTGTCGCTGTTCGCCGCGCGCAAGATCGTCGAGCTGCGCATGCCCAAGGGACCCAAGCCCGGCGCGTCGAAGAGTGCGGACGAAGACGACGGCGACGAAGGCGAGGACGGCGCGGGCAAGTCTTCCGGTTCCATCGACGGCGCCAAGCTGATCGTCGAACTGGCCGGCCGTCCGCCGCAGGACACCTTGCTGCTCGTCACCGGCGGCAAGCTCGACTACAAGCAGCAGCAGGCGGCGTGGTACGTCGCGCTCGAGAATGCCGGCGCCTCGGTGTACGCGGCCGAGATCACCGCCGATCAATGGCCGGGCTGGATCGAGTCGCGCATGCGCGGCAAGGGCCTGAAGCCGGACAAGGACGCGGTCATGGAACTGGCCGGGCGCACCGAAGGCAATGCGCTGGCCGCCCAGCAGGACATCGACAAGCTCGCCCTGCTGCACCCGGACGGCGCGCTGACGTCCGAGGCGGTTCGCGGCTCGGTGGCCGACAGTTCGCGCTTCGACGCCTTCGATCTGGGTGACCGCATCCTGGGCGGTGATGCGGCCGGCGCCTCGCACACGCTGTCGCGGCTGCGCGAGGAGGGGGTCGACGTGCTCGCCATCCTCGGTCCGCTCGCCTGGATGCTGCGCCAGTGGTCGCAGGCCCAGGCGGCCTATGCACGCTCCGGCGATGCCGCCTCTGCCTGCGCCGAGGCGCGCGTCTTCCCGCGCACGCGCATTCCGCTGTTCGGCAAGGCGCTGTCGCGCACGCGGCCGACGCAATTGTTCGGGTGGCTGCGCCAGGCCGCCGTGATCGACCAGCTGGCCAAGTCGACCGGCGGGAAGGATCAGGCCTGGGAGGAGTTGTTAACATTGGTGCTAGCGGCCGCCGGGCGCCGCGTGGTGAGGCCCATCGGGCTATGAAGCGGTTATGAACGCGCAAGCAGTGACAGCGGCCCGCATGGGCACCAAGGACGACGTCGCGGCCTACATGCGGGAGAAGGGCGAACGCGCCCGCGCCGCCAGCCGCGAGATGGCGCGCGCCGACACCGGCCTGAAGAACGCCTGCCTGTTCGCGCTCGCACAGCTGCTGATCGACGAAACGTCCAGCATCCTGTCGGCCAACGAGAAGGACATGCGGGCCGGCAAGGCGGCCAAGCTGGATCCCGCGCTGCTCGATCGCCTCGAACTCAATGAAGACCGCGTCGCCGCGATGGCCGAAGGCGTGCGCGAAGTCGCCAACCTGCCGGATCCGATCGGCGAAATCACCGACATGCGCCTGCGTCCCTCGGGCATCCAGGTGGGCCGCATGCGCGTGCCGCTGGGCGTCGTCGGCATCATCTTCGAATCGCGCCCGAACGTGACCGCGGACGCGGCCAGCCTCTGCCTGAAGTCGGGCAACGCCTGCATCCTGCGCGGCGGCTCGGAAGCCATGAATTCCAACCAGGCCATCGCGCGCTGCATCCAGCGTGCGCTGCGCCAGGCCGGCCTGCCCGAGGATTCGGTGCAGGTGCTCGACATCACCGACCGTCGCACCGTCGGCGAGATGGTGTCGATGCCCGAGTACATCGACGTCGTGATTCCGCGTGGCGGCAAGGGCTTGGTCGCCGCGGTATCGAGCAACGCGCGCGTGCCCGTCATCAAGCATCTCGACGGCAACTGCCACGTCTTCATCGACCGCGACGCGGACTTCGACAAGGCGGTGGCGGTGTCGGTCAATGCCAAGACGCAGCGCTACGGCACCTGCAACACGATGGAGACCCTGCTGGTCGATGCGCCGATCGCGCAGAAGGTGCTGCCCGAACTCGGCCGCATCTACAGCGAGGCCGGCGTCGAGCTGCGCGCCTGTGAGCGCACGCGGGCGATCCTGTCGTTCGCGCGGCCGGCGGCGGAGTCCGACTGGGCCGAGGAATACCTGGCGCCGATCCTCGCGATCAAGATCGTCGACAGCCTCGACGAGGCCATCGATCACATCACGCGCTACGGCTCCGCGCACACCGATTCCATCGTCACCGAGAACTACTCGCGCGCGCGCCGCTTCCTGCGCGAGGTCGATTCCTCGTCGGTGATGGTCAACGCCTCGACGCGCTTCGCCGACGGCTTCGAGTACGGGCTGGGCGCCGAGATCGGCATCAGCACCGACAAGTTCCACGCCCGCGGCCCGGTGGGCCTCGAGGGCCTGACGTCGCAGAAGTGGATCGTGCTCGGCGACGGGAACGTTCGATGAACCCTGGGAATCGAGAATGGAGCGTCGAGCGTCGTAACCGCGGTTGGCGTCCCCCGATTCCCGATTCGCCGTTCCCCATTCCCGTCCGATGACGGCGGTTGGCCTCTTCGGCGGCACCTTTTCACCGATACACAACGGACACCTGCGGCTGGCACTGGAGGTGCGCGAGCGCCTCGGCCTGGACCGCGTCCACCTGATACCGGCGGGCCAGCCGCCGCACCGCGCAACGCCCGGCATCTCCGCTGCGCGCCGCCTCGAATGGGTGCGACTGGCCTGCGGCAAGGAGTCCGGTCTGGTCGTCGACGATCGTGAGGTGCGGCGCGAAGGCCGAAGCTACACGTTCGACACGCTGACCGGTCTTCGCGCCGAGATGCCGGGCGCCTCGCTGGTGCTGCTGCTGGGCGAGGACGCCGCCAACCAGTTCCACACCTGGCACCGCTGGCAGGAGATCCCGGAGCTTGCGCACGTGGTGTTCGTGGAGCGTCCGCACGAGCACGCCGCGCCAGCGCCGGCGCTGCAGGACCTGATGCGCGGCCGTCGCGTGCGCGAGGCCTCGGCGCTGCGGTCGAGGCCAGCGGGCCTGTTCATGGCGGCGGCGCTGCCGCCGCTGGCGATTTCATCCACCCGCATCCGGCGCCTGCTCAAGGCCGGGCGCTCGGTCCGCGGCCTGTTGCCGCAGGCCGTCATCGATTCATTCACCGCAGAGGACATCGACTTCCTGACCCATGACGAAGAACCCGCCCAAGACTGAGAAGACGTCCAAGCCCGCCACGCGGACCAAGGCCCCCGCGAAGAACGCCGGAGCCGCGGCTAAACCCAGGCCTGCGAAGGCCAAGGCCGAGGTCGAGGCCAAACCGGCGGAGCGGGTGCCGCATCCGATCATCACGCTGTCGCTGGCCGCGCTCGATGACCTGAAAGCCAAGGACGTGACCGTTCTCGACGTGCAGAGCCTGACGACCATCACCGACACGATGATCATCTGCACCGGCACCTCGAACCGGCACGTGAAGTCGATCGCGGAGGCCGTCGCCGAGAAATGCAAGGAAGCCGGTTACCGTCCGCTCGGGATGGAAGGGATGGAGGAGTCCGAGTGGGTGCTGGTGGATCTCGGGCACGCGATCGTGCACGTCATGCAGGTGCAGGCGCGCGCGTTCTACCAGCTCGAGAAACTCTGGGACATGAACGATCTCGAAAAGGCTGGCGCGGCCGCTCCGTGAAACTGCGGCTGATCGCGGTCGGCACGCGGATGCCGGCCTGGGTCACGGCGGGCTTCGAGGATTACGCCGGGCGCTTGCCGCGCGAGCTGAAGCTGGAACTGGTCGAACTGCCGCTGGCGGTGCGCGGCAAGAACGCCGATCTGGAGCGTGCGAAGAACGCCGAAGGCGAGAAGCTGCTGGAACGATCGCGAGACAGCCACCGCGTGATCCTCGACGAACGCGGCGCGGCGTGGACGAGCCCCGATCTGGCGGCGCGGCTCCAGGCCTGGATGCGGAACGGACGCGACGTCTCGCTGCTGGTCGGCGGACCCGACGGCCATTCCGCCGAGGTACAGAAAGCCGCGGACGAACGCTGGTCGCTGTCGAAGCTCACCTTGCCGCACGCGCTGGTGCGGGTGTTGATCGCCGAGCAGCTGTACCGGGCATGGAGCCTGACGGCGAATCATCCGTATCACCGCGCGTAGTCCGGGATCCCGCTCACCCCTCCGGATACACCATCGTCGCCAATTCGGTGCGACTGCTGACGCCGAGCTTCCGGTACACGCGGTACAGGTGATTGGCGACCGTCGACGGTGCGACGCCGATCTTGCGCGCCGCCTGCTTGAACGAAAGCCCCTGCGAGACCGCGGCGACGATCTCGCGCTCGCGCGCGGTCAGCCGGTCCA
>CAZXXM010000206.1:0-6039 GCA_964644715.1 uncultured Salinisphaerales bacterium | reverse complement strand
GAACGGCTCGCCGAGTAGAGCTGGCGGAAGTCGGCGCTTTCGCCGTCCGGCGCACTTTCCAGTTCGAGCATCACGCGACCGGTTTGTACGTGCACGCAGGCGTCGGCGTAACGCGAGGTCGGCAGTGCCATGCGGGCCACGAACGAGGGCCGGTCCGAGGTGCCCGCGCCGTCCAGCACACGGCGAGCGATCGCTGCGTTGTCGGGACCCACCGCCTCGTCGAGCGACCGACCGAGCAGCGCCTGGGGCGCCTGACCCAGGAACGCCGTGCTGTTGTCGCTGACCTGGACCACGATCAGGGCGCGATCGAGCACGAGCAGGCAGCCATGCGCCTGGATGGCGCCGGACTCGTGGATGCGTTCGGTGGAACAGTCGGCGAGCGGGTGGCTCTTTGCCATGAGGAGGCCGTCGCGTTCGGTCGGGTGGCGTTGGATCGGAGCGTTCGATCGAGGCCGAAGTCTCGCGAACGAGCGGGTGGCGCGGGTCCGGTGAGCGCGCGCCGCCCGGTTCGAGGATTCGGTCGAGGGCGCGCCGATCGATCGAAGCGCGGCTCTAGGCCTTGGCGCGGGCGTCCATCGGCGACGCGGCGCCGCTGCCGGCGGCCTGCGGTGCGAAATCGTCGTCACGCTCGCTGTCGTGCATCACCAGCCAGGCCGCGAGGCCGAGCACGGTCATCGCGTAGGCGGCCTTGCCGAGCGAGGCGAACACGCCCGACATCTCGACCACTGCGAACGCACCGCCGAAGGTGCAGGCACTGAGGAAAAGGGCGATCCAGAGGGTAGGCATGTGTCGGGCTCTCCTTGCGTGGAGCCTCCTATGCGGCCTTCGTGCCAATCGGGATTCGGGAAGAGAGCCTGTCTAATCAAAGACATGCAAGGACATGAGACGGGACCTGCCGATCGATGGCCCGGCCTGGCCTTGCAGGATGCAAATTGCCTTGCCCGCGATGTTGCGTGTTTCCATGCAAATGGAAAGGGTGGGCGTCCGGGACGACTCGCCGCGCTGTTTCAGGCCCGGCTTCAGGCCCGGTCTCAGACGTGCGCGGTCGGTGCCTCCCGGCCGTTGAGCTCCATCGATTCGTGGAAGGCCGGCAGCTTCTCCATCGCGTACTGGTAGCCGCGCTCCGCGAGCTCGTCGATGCGCTTCCAGTCGAACATCCCGATGCCCAGCACCGGCATGCGCAGGTACAGGTCGGCGCGCGCGGCGCGGGCCGAGACGCCGGACTCGCTGGTCAGGGTCGCGGTGCGGAACAGGATCGAGAGCAGGCTCGGCCGCTTTTCGGTGTGCACCCACTTGAGCAGGCCTTCGGGATCGGGGCCTTCGATGCCCGGCGCGGCGATGCCGCCCTCGGTGCTGACGTCGGACGCGATGATCGGTCCGCGTTCGAGCGCCTGCATGACGTCGGTCGGCAGGCTGTTCACGACGGCGCCGTCGACGTACAGCTCTCCCTTGTAGGCCACCGGCGGCGCGACGCCCGGAATGCACATGCTGGTGCCGAGCCACAGGTGCAGCGGCCCGCGGTCGTGCACGGTGGCGGTGCCGCGCGTCAGGTTGGTGGAGATGCAGTAGTACGGTGTCTGCAGTTCTTCGATGCGGCGGTCGCCGAAGATCTCCTCGAGCCGGCGCAGGAACTTGCGGCCGCGGATCAGCGAGACGCTGGGGAATAGGTAGTCGTTGAGCAGGTTGCGGCTCACGAAGGTCTCGCGCGTCAGGCGCAGGATCTCCGCGCTGCCATGGCCGCAGGCGCACAGCGCCGAGATGAAGGCGCCCATGCTCGAACCGCCGGTGACGTCGACGTCGATCTTGAGTTCTTCGAGCGCGCGCAGCACGCCCAGGTGCGCGAAGCCGCGCGCGCCGCCGCCGCCGAGCACCAGGCCGACGGCCCGGCCGGTGAGGCTGCGCGCCAGTCGCGCGATGTCGCGCGTCGCGCCGCCGGGCCGGACGAAATAGTGCGCGCTGGCGCCGGTGGCTTCGCGCCATTCCAGCACGCGCCGGGCCGTCGAGCCCTCGGCGCGCAGCAACACCAGATCCACCGGAACGCGCAGCCCGCTGACGCGCAGGTCGGCGATCAGCGGGCTGGCGGCCGGATCGTCGGCGGCATCGGCCAGCACCAGCACGCGGTCGGCCTGGCGGATGCTGCGCCGCGACCATTGGCTACGATCCCGCGTGCCGACGTAGACCAGGTGGGAATGCTCGAGCTCCTGTGCCTGCAGCCATTCGATCAGGCGCTCCTCGCCATCGCCGCCCGGCGCGACCTGCGCGCTGCCGGCGCCCAGCGCCGAATCGACGGTGGCGCCATCGAGCTTCTCCACGCGGCCGGCGGGTGCGAGCTCGCGGCACAGCGAGTCCGCGAACCCTTCGACATCCACCGAGGGGCCGGCCGGCAGCAATGCGAACGAGCGCGAGCGGCGCACCGCGGCGAGCTGCGCGGCGCGCTGGTTCTGCCGCAGCCGCTGGATGATCATCCGGCTCATCGCCAGCAGCGCCGATGGGTGTTGCGCGAAGACCTCGTACAGCGCCAGGCGGCTGATCTCCAGCACCGTAGTGTCGCGCACCGCGTAGACGTTGGCGGTGCGTGCCTCGCCCGACAGCAGGCTGATCTCGCCGACCGGTTCGAGGCGGCCGACGTCGTTGACGATCGTGCCGTTCTCCAGCGCCACGCGCAGGCGGCCGACGGCGACGACGTACAGGCTGTCGGCCGGGGTGCCGATGCCCAGCAAGGTCTCGCCGCTGGCCAGGTGACGCACGCGCGTGGCCGCGACCAGGTGGTCGAGCGCCGGCCCGGATAGCGCGACGAAAAGATGGGTCTGCGCCAGCAGTGAACGGATGTCCAGGGCGGGCGCTCCTCGGCTATCGACGCAGCAGCGGAAGCCGGGCGCGCAAGGCGGACGCGGCGCCAGGCGCCGCGATCCGCGTGATGGGTTCCCCGTCCATGCGCGGAGTCTAGCGCCCGTCCCGGGGCCGCGGTTGAGCCGCGTGCGGCGCCGGGATAGCGTCTGCAGATGACCGCCGACGAACTCGAACGCTACCTGCACGCGCACATCCCGCTGAGCCGCCACATGGACCTGCGCGTACGCAGCGCGGAGCGCGAACGCCTGCTGCTGCACCTGCCGCTGGCCCCCAACGTGAATCCGCACGGCACCGTGTTCGGCGGCGCGCTGGCGGCCGTCGGGCTGGTGGGCGGGTGGATGCTGCTGCACGCGGCGTTCGTGCGGGCGGGCCTGGACATCAAGCTGGTCGGCAAGGAGGGCCGTACGGAATTCCTGGCGCCCGCCACCGCCGACTGCACGGTCGAAACACGGTGTCCGGGTGCCGATCTGGACGCGCTGATCGGACATTTCCGTCAGCACGGGCGAGCCCGCCAGGCGCTGACGACGGTGATCCGCGTCGGCGACGTGGAGGTTGCACGCCATCACGGCGTCTACACTGCGCTTCTCCCCGAAACCCCTGCGACCCGGAAACACGCCGCATGAGCCGCCCTTACCGTTACTGCCCGCAATGCGGCCAGACCCTCCAGATGATCCATACCGGCGGCATGCAGCGAAACGCCTGCGTGACGCCGGAGTGCGGCTTCGTCCAGTGGGACAACCCCGTTCCCGTCGTGGCCGCCATCGTCGAGCACGAGGGCAAGGTGCTGCTGGCGCGCAACGTCGCCTGGCCCAAGGACTGGTATGCGCTGATCACCGGCTTCCTGGAACGCGGCGAAGATCCGGCGGTCGGCGTCATGCGCGAGGTCAAGGAAGAGCTGGACCTCGAGCCGCAGGCCGCGAACTTCGTCGGCCTCTACGAGTTCCGCCGCATGAACCAGCTCATCATCGCCTACCACGTACCGGCCACCGGCACCGTCAAGCTCAACGAAGAGCTCAACGACTACAAGTACGAGAGCTTCGAAGAAGCCAAGTACTGGGATGCCGGAACCGGTTATGCGCTGCGTGACTGGCTGCGCGGCAAGGGTTTCGACCCGAAGACGGTGGACTGGGCCCGCGGCGCCGGCTGACCCGTAGCCCGGACGAAGTCCGGGGTGCCGCTATCTGGATGACGCAACGCCGGACTTCGTCCGGGCTACGGGTCAGCCGCCGATGGCGAGTCGGCCCACGAGGCGCGCCGCTTCGACTTCCTGCCGTGGCGGTGCGCCGAACAGGCGCCGGTATTCGCGCGTGAACTGAGAAGGGCTCTCGTAGCCAACGCGGTGCGCCGCCGACGCGGCCTCGAGGTTGTCGATCAGCATCAGCCGCCGCGCTTCCTGCAGGCGCAGCTGCTTCTGGAACTGCAGCGGCGACATCGCGGTGACGGCCTTGAAGCGGTGATGCAGCGACGAGCTGCTCATGTGCGCGGCGCTCGCGAGCTCCTCGATGCGCAGCGGTTCGTGGAAGCGCCGCTTGAGCAGCTCGATGGCGCGTGCGATGCGCTGCGACTGGCTGTCGAGGACGCACAGTTCGCGCAAGCGGTGACCGAGCTCGCCGGCGAGCACGCGGTAATGGATTTCGCGCAGCGCCAGCGGCGCGAGAATCGTGATCTCGTCGGGCGTGTCGAGCAGGCGCACGAGCCGTAGCACCGCATCGAGCAGCGGCGCGCTGGTGCGGGCCACGAAGATCGCGCGGTCGTGGTTCATGGCCTCCGGCGGTGGTGCGACGACCTGCTGCTGCAACTCGCCGATCAGCGCCGTGTCGACGTTGATGCGCAGGCACAGGTAGGGCTTGTCCGGCGTGGCTTCGATGACCTGGCCGATCACCGGCAGGGTCATCGATACGACCAGGTAGTTCAGCGGGTCGTAGGTGTAGATCTCGTCGGCGAGATGCACGATCTTGCGGCCCTGCACGACGATGCAGAGGCTGGGCTCGTAGACCGTCGGCGTCGGCTGCGACGGCGAGTCGAACCGCAGCAGACCGATCCCGGGGATTGCACATTCGTGCATGCCCTCGCCCGGAGTGTTTCGGGCAATGCGATCGGAGAGTTCGGCCTGCTGCGCATCGAGGCCGGCGCCGAGGCTGACCAGCCGGGAAACCTTGGCATTCATGGTGTTCTGTCCGTTTCGGCGATGTCCTGATGATACGCGCCGTGTCTGCATGCGCACGCCGCGCGAAGCCGATGTGCAGGATCAGGCAAGCATCGAGCAGCAATGAGCTAACCGCAGTCACGGTGTCGCGCCTAATCTGTTTTCACGCAGCAGGCTGCGCCCAACGAACAGGAGCTCCAGATGAAACAGCAGATTCCGCAACGCACGCTCGGCCGTTCCGAACTCCAGGTAGCCGCCATCGGCCTGGGATGCATGGGCATGTCCGACTTCTACGGCCCGGCTGACGAAGGCAACAATCTCGCGGTGCTGAACCACGCGCTCGACATCGGCGTGAACTTCCTCGACACCGCCGACATGTATGGCCCGTTCACCAACGAGGTCCTGATCGGCAAGGTGTTGAAGACGCGACGCAAGGATGTGGTGCTCGCGACCAAGTTCGGCAACGTGCGCGCCGAAGACGGCACCTTCATCGGCATCAGCGGCAAGCCGGAGTACGTGCGCGCGGCCTGCGATGCGAGCCTCAAGCGGCTCGGGGTCGACCACATCGATCTGTACTACCAGCACCGTGTCGACACCAGCGTGCCGATCGAGGACACCGTGGGCGAGATGTCGCGCCTGGTCGAGGCCGGCAAGGTGCGCTACCTCGGATTGTCGGAGGCCTCCGAGAGCACGCTGCGCCGCGCCGCCAAGGTTCATCGCATCACCGCGCTGCAGACCGAGTACTCGCTGTGGACGCGGGACGTCGAGGCCGACGTGCTGCCGGCGTGTCGCGAACTGGGTGTGAGCTTCGTGCCGTACAGCCCGCTCGGTCGCGGCTTCCTGACCGGCGCGATCCAGAAGGCCGGCGATCTGGACGCCAGCGACTGGCGCCTGACCAATCCGCGCTTCCAGGGCGAGGCGCTGGATCAGAACCTGCGGCTCGTTCGCGCGGTGCAGGAACTGGCCCAGGCCAAGGGCTGCACGCCGGCGCAGCTCGCGCTGGCCTGGCTGCTGCACCAGGCGCCGGACATCGTGCCGATCCC
>CAZXXM010000205.1:1851-6044 GCA_964644715.1 uncultured Salinisphaerales bacterium | reverse complement strand
GCCTCGGCCTCGATGCCGCCGACGCCCCAGCCCAGCACGCCGATGCCGTTCACCATCGTGGTGTGGCTGTCGGTGCCGAAGCAGCTGTCCGGGTACAGCAGGCCGTCCTTCTCGAAGACGACGCGCGCGAGGTACTCGATGTTGACCTGGTGGACGATGCCCGTATCCGGCGGCACCGCCTTGAAGTTCTTGAGCGCTTCCTGGCCCCAGCGCAGGAAGGTGTAGCGCTCCTGGTTGCGCTGGAATTCGACCTTGGCGTTGAGGTCCAGGGCGTCCTTGCTGCCGTAGTGATCGATCATCACCGAGTGGTCGATGACCAGTTCCACCGGGCACAGCGGGTTGACCTTGGAGGCGTCGCCGCCGAGTTTCTTGATGGCGTCGCGCATCGCCGCGAGGTCGACCACGCAGGGCACGCCGGTGAAGTCCTGCAGGATCACGCGCGCCGGTGTGAAGTTGATGTCCTTGGCGGGCAGGTTCTTGAAGTCCGCGCCGGCCAGCGCCTCGATGTCCGCCTTGGTGGTGTTCAGGCCGTCCTCGTGACGCAGGACGTTTTCCAGCAACACCTTGATCGAGTAGGGAAGGCGCGAGATGTTGAACTTCGGCTCGAGCGCCTTGAGGTTGAAGTACGAATAGGTCTTGGAACCGACCTTGAGGCTGGCTTTGGACTTGAAGCTGTCCGACATGGCTGGAACTCCTGGGAGCGGGGGCTTGCTGGCCGAAAAAACCGAGTTGGAGGGGGCGCCGCGTTGCGCGGGCGGCAATTATAGCGGCGAGCCATCCCGGGTTTTCCGTCTCGCTCGGGGTTTTTGCGCTCAGCGCAGCGCGCTGGACCAGTCGGCATCGCGTTCGAGGCGGCCGGATTCGGTCAGGCCGAACAGGCCGACGCCGTCCCGGACGCGCTGCCCGCCGTCGCGGGTCAGCGGACGGAACACCAGCGGGACCGAGCTTCGGGTGGACCTGGCGAAGAACATGTCGAAGGGCAGCACCACGAAGAAGCCCTTGTCGAAATTGCCCTCGCCGAAGTCTTCCGAGGACACGTTGGTCTTGGTGGCGAACACGCCCACGGTGATGCCGCTGGCGAAGCGGCGCGACAGTTCCAGCGTTCCCCCCTCGTCCCCCGCCAGGTAGCGGCCGACGCTCACGCGGGTGGACATGTTGTAGAAGGGCAGCTGGAAGTAGCCGGTCAGGTGGCCGGTGGTGACTTCGTAGTCGCGGAACGAGAAGCGCTGGTCGAAGTCGCGCTGCCGCACCCGGTTTACGTCGAGCCCCACCGCCCACGGGGCGTCGGACCGCCGGTACAGCAGCTCGCCGGCGACGCCGCCGTACATTTCCTCGAAGAGGCCACCGGACAGACGCGCGTACCAGGAGGGTCGGGGCGACCAGACGTAATTGGTTTCGAGGCGGACGAGGTTGTTTTCGCCCTCCTTGAGATAGCGGACGATGTCGCTGCGAACCTTGGGCAGCCGGCTGTCCGAACGCTGTTTCAGGCCGTCGAAGTTGTTGTAGAGGTCTGCGCCCACCTGTCCGGTGAACGACCATTGGGGGGACAGCGCCAGCGTGCCGCCAAGGCGCCACCAGAGCTGGCCGAAGTAGAAGTCGTCGGGTCCGCCGATGTGCTGTCGCAGGGCCGGGCCGGTGGACCAGTCGAAACGCGGGTAGGGGCTCTCGGCCTTCAGCGCCACGTCCGCAGGGATCTGCGCCCGCGTCGGCATCCGCTGCCAGTTGTGACGTAGCTCGGCAGGCCGCGATTCGAAATCGATGGCCGCGTCGATGGCCCTGCGATCGAGGCGCACGCGATAGGTTTCCGCGCCCGCGACCAAGCGAGCGACCGTGAACGTGTAGTACTGCGGTGGCGCCATCATGGCCAGCGTCTGGCCGATGCGACCGATCGCACGCGGCTCGTCGTCGCTCAGGTCCTGCGTGAACCACACCTGGATGTCGGCCAGCAGATCGTGCGAATCCATGGCGACGAGCTGGATCTTCTGGCGTGCGAGTTCGCGCTTCACACGCTCGAAGAATTCGGGATCGACCGCAGACGCGGGTGCGAGGGCCGCCGCCTGTTCCGGCCGTACCGCCACCACCGGCGTCGACGGCGGATCGAGCATCTTGTCGGGGCCCCGGCCGCGCACGAAGTTCGTGCGCAACGCGATGCGGGCCATGAACGTATTGCCGCGTTCGAGCCCGGTGCTGAAGTCGACGAATTCGCCGAGCCGGTAATTCAGCGCGACGTTGACCGGGCTGTCGGTGTCGAAATTGTTGT
Source organism: uncultured Salinisphaerales bacterium (assembly GCA_964644715.1). Classification (GTDB taxonomy): domain Bacteria; phylum Pseudomonadota; class Gammaproteobacteria; order Nevskiales; family Nevskiaceae; genus Panacagrimonas. Next base: position 3,784 of record CAZXXM010000205.1, on the reverse strand, counting down.
CGAGGGCCTCGGATTTGTAGTCGTTGCCGTCGTATTCGAGCTTGAGGCTCAGGTGCGGTAGCGGCGTCTGCCACTGCAGGCCGCCGAATACGCCGACGTCGTGGCCGCCGAGAACGCGGCCGAGACCCGTGTCGCCGCGCGCCCGTGTCGTCGGGCGATCCTCGAACCGGTCGGATGCGACGGCCAGCGGATTGCGGATGCCGCCGCGCGCGCCCATGCGGCCCCAGGCCAGGCCCAGCGTGAAGTCGAGCGATCCGAACTCCTTGCTGGCAACCAGGTATTCACTGGAGAAGATGCCGGTGCCGCCGAGATCCCGCAGGCCGAAGGCGAGGGCGGGAAGCAGCGGGCTTTCCTCGCGCAGCCGAAGCTTCACGTCGACGCTGCGATCCTTGTACGTCTGGTCGCCGCTGAAGGACTCGGGGCCGTATTTCCGGTTCTCGATCTCGGCATAGCGGAAACCCGTTTCCAGCCAGGGCAGCCACTGCATCCCGAACAGGATCTGGTTGTACGGATGGACCGTGGAGACCCCGAGCCGGAATTCCCCGTCCGGGCCGAAGCGCGCACTCGGCGTCTGCATCAGGCCGATTTCGCCGAAGTCGTTGCCCGACAGGTCCGCATAGGGAGCCGCGGCGACGCAGGGCGCGACCGGGAAGGCCAGGAGCGCGACGGCCAGCGCGGTGAAGCGGTTGCGACGATTCGCCATCGGGCGCATGAAGGGGGCGCACAAACAGATCGGCCGGCGAATGCCGGCCGATCTGTTTGTGCGAGCGCCTATCTCAAGGCGCAGTCGCGGTCGCCGTGCTGGTGGACGTCGACGTCGAGTTGCCGCCGTCGCCGTTGTAGTACAGCGCCATCCCGGTTCCGGCGATGGCGAAGCCGGCGATCACCCAGGGTGCGATCGGCGGCACCTCCGTGGCGGCCAGCGTCGAGGTACGTGTACCGCGGGCGGTCGAACCCACCGGGATCGTGGGCAGCAGGTTGGGGGAGGCAGGCGGATTGACGAACACGCGAGAAGCGCCGGGATTGGCCGGCTTGGCCGGAACCTCGGCCGCCACCGCACCACCCGATGCGAGGGCAAGGGCGAGGACGAGATAGTGGCGACGGCCCATGACGATCTCCGTGTACGCTTTGCTGATGAGGCCCGATGATAAACCAGATCGCTTTTCGCGAGCCGAGCGAGGTCCCCCGATGCTTGCAAGTGTCGGGCCTGGGCATGCCATGAAGGCCCCGGCAGCGCGATGCAAGCGGCCTGAGCGGCCCGACCCCCATCGGCGGAACGTGCTGGCGGCGGGTGCGGGCCTGTTCCTGGCCGGCTGCACCAACATGGGGTCGCTGAAACTGGCCTCCGACACCGTAGGCCTGGTTGGAAAGGGTAAGAACCAGGGCTATTCGCGCAGCCTCGAAGAGATCATCGCGCTGCCCTATGCGCAGCTGGGCGTTGCCCGCGGCGAAGGCCCGCGAGGGATCATGGTCCTGGCGGAGGTCCTGGGGGAGGAGTTGAGCTGGGTTTCCGGCGACCGCCTCCAGATCGTCACCTTGCACAACCGCATCGTGCGGACGACCGGATTTCGCAGCGACTTCGGCGGGACCCGGCTGGAAGGACAGGATCTGTGGGATCTCTACGATCCGGCGAGGAGCGCCGGCGCGGCGAGCGTGCTCGAACGCCTCGTTCACGTCGAACCGGGCCGCGAGCCGCCCGTGCGGATGCGGTCGCGGTTCGAAGTCGAAGGAGAAGAACGGATCGAGATCCTGGGATTTCCTCTCGACACGGTCCGGGTCCGCGAGGACATCGACGTCCCGCAGTGGCGCTGGACGGCGGTCAACCGATGGTGGCTGGACCCGGGAACCCGCCTGGCCTGGCGCAGCCAGCAGCACCTGACGCCCGATCAGCCGCCCCTGTGGCTGGAAATGCTCAAGCGACCCGCTTGATCTT
>CAZXXM010000205.1:0-1751 GCA_964644715.1 uncultured Salinisphaerales bacterium | reverse complement strand
CGGCGGTCATCGTCGGTCAGCAGAGTCTGCGCGAGTGTTTTCACGGAGTGGGTCAGCGAGTGGATCGGGACGAAAAGAAGGATGCCGGCAAGCCGGGAATGGCGCACCTGAAGACGGGAGCGCTCGAACGCAACATCGCGCTGACGAAGCTGGGCTTCGGAGCCGGCACCAAGATCGTCGCGCACTCGATCGCCAACCTGTTCCGCGGCGAAGTCTCGCGCTCGCAGTCCGACCGCGATTTCTACAAGCGCCAGGCCGAGATCCTTCGCGACGAACTGGGTCAGCTCAAGGGTAGCGTCATGAAGGCGGGGCAGATGCTCTCGCTCTACGGCCAGTACTTTCTGCCCGAGGAAGCGGTGACGGTGCTGTCGCAGCTGCAGGACGACACGCCGGCGGTCCACTGGAAAGTCGTGGGGCCGGTGCTGGAGCGTGCGCTGGGCCGGGCGCGACTCTCGGAGCTGGAGGTCGACGAACACCCGCTCGCGGCCGCCTCGCTTGGACAGGCGCACCGGGCGCGGCGCAAGCGCGACGGCCTCGAACTGGTCGTGAAGATCCAGTATCCCGGCGTCGCCGATGCCATCGAGAGCGACATCAAGACGCTGTCGCGCCTGATCGCGATGACGCGCATGGCGCCCAAGGGCCTGGACCTCAATCCGATCTTCGCCGAGCTGCGCGAGATGCTGCATCGCGAAGTCGACTACGCCGCCGAGCGCAGCTTCACCGAGACCTTCGCTCAGAAGCTGGCCCACGATCCGCGCTTCGTCGTACCCCGCGTGCTCACCGAGTACAGCAGCGACCAGGTGCTGACGACGACCTACGAGCACGGCTACCACGTCAAGGATCCGAAGGTGCAGGCGCTGTCGCTGGAGCGGCGCAGCGCACTGGGCAAGGCCTTCGTCGAAGTCTTCGTGTCCGAGCTGTTCCGCTGGAACATGGTCCAGACTGATCCGCATTTCGGCAACTACCGGATCCGCCCCGAAGCGGACGGCCAGGACCGCGTGGTGCTGCTCGATTTCGGCGCCACGCGCGTGTTCGGCCGCGGCTTCGTCGACAACTACGCGAGCATCGTGCGCGGCGGCGTGCAGCGGGATCGCGAGCAGATCATCAAGGGCGCGTGCGGCATCGGCCTGATGAGTGCGGACTTCCCGCGCAACGTGCTCGAAGCCTTCTGCGACATGTGCGAGATGATCACCGAGCCCTTTGCCGGCGATGAACCGGGCCGCGTGCCCGCGCAGCTGCTCAACGAACGCGGCGAGTACAAGTGGTACGAGAGCGATCTCCCGATGCGCGCGGGCCAGCTCGCGGCGAAGAACGCGTTCTCGAAGTATTTCCGCGTACCGCCGCGGGAGATCGTGTTCCTGCACCGGCGCCTGTCCGGTGTCTTCATCATGCTGGCGACCTTGCGCGCGGAACTGAACGCGCGGCCGCTGCTGATGGACGTGCTGTAGTGCGTCGGCAAGAGCATCGCGCCGCCGGTATCGCGCGCTTTGCGCGATAGACGGGCGGGCTCAGACTCCCGTCGGGTCCTGCGCCTCGTCCGGTTCGCGCCGCAACTGGTCGAGCCGGCGCTGTGCTTCCTTCGCCTGTGCGGCTTCGAGCGCCCTCTGCTCCTTGGTGCGCCCGAACTTCACACGATTTGCATCGGCCTGCGCGGACGCCGCTTCGCGCGCTTTCTTCTTGCGCGCCTTGTTGAGATTGATGATCTGCGCCATGGCCGCGCCATCGTAGCCCGGATGCAATCCGGGGTGGTC
>CAZXXM010000204.1:0-6085 GCA_964644715.1 uncultured Salinisphaerales bacterium | reverse complement strand
CCTGCTCGACGTCTCGCGCATCGCGCGCGGCTCGCTCGAGCTGCGGAGAAAATACGTGCTGCTCGCCGATGCGCTGAGCGACGCCATCGAGACCAGTCAGCCCCTGATCGAGCAGGGCGGCCACAGGCTGGAGCTGGTGCCGTGGAGCCAGCCGATCGGCCTGATCGCGGATCCGCACCGCCTGGCGCAAATCTTCTCCAACCTGCTCAACAACGCCGCGCGCTACACCGATCGCGGCGGACTGATCCGCGTCGTCGTCGAAGGCTCCGAAGCGAGGGTGAAGGTGCGCGTCATCGACAACGGTGTCGGCATGGCGCCCGAGATGATTCCCCGCCTGTTCAAGATGTTTTCGCAGCTCGCACCGACGACGGACCGGTCGCGCAGCGGGCTGGGTGTCGGCCTGTCGCTGGTGCGCCGCCTGGCCGAGTTGCACGGCGGCACCGTGACGGCCTTCAGTGAAGGTCTGGGAAAAGGCAGCGAGTTCGTCGTCGAGTTGCCGATCGCCGATGCGATCGATCCCGGCGCGAGCCAGGACGCGGCCTGACCGAACGGGGCCGGCGATTCAGCCCGGCGAGGTTTCGTCCTTCAGCAGCCAGCGCACGAAACCTCCCGGTCCGCGTTCGTAGACCTTCCGTCCCAGCCGGATGACGTGCGGGCGAAGCGCGTCGCGCATGCGTCGCCTTACCGCCGCAGCCCGGCGGAGAACGAAGGCAGCCGGCCGGTACGGGCCGGAGGAACTGCAACACAGCTTCGACATCATCCTCCGGACCAGCTCGAAATCCATGGATTTCCGGCTCGAAGCGGCCCCGGTTCGCGCGGGGTCCCGACGAGGGTGGATCCGGTCGCGCTGCAATCGAGAGGCCCGCAATGAATTCATCCGACCTGGTCGTGCGTTCCGGTTCCATTGTCGCGCTGCGGCTGTTCGACGTGGCGGACGCCATCGACCTGTCCCATGTCGAGCGGGCCTGGGCGGCCCACGCACAGGCCACGACGCGCCGCGGTCAGCTGGCGTACACCCCGTCGAAGGCGCTCGCGTTCGACGTGCCGCCGGTGTCGCTGACGCTCGATGCGGTGAGCCTGGAGCTGTCGTCCACGGAGTCGCTGACGGTCGCCGTGAGCGCACGCGTGTACGACTTCGGGGTCGTCGCGTTGTCGGTTCGCATCCCGGCGGACCAGCAGCCGTGGTCGGCGTTCGCCGCCCGCGTGGCGGCGGCCAACCAGGCGATCGGTCCGGCCGCTGCCTCGTCGTTCTGGGCCGGCCTGCTCGGGAAGGTGACCGGGCCGCTGGCCGCGGCGCTGATCCGTCCCACGCGCTCGGGTTTGCAGGAGGACTACCTGTTCGCCGTCGTCCAGCAATGGAACGAGCCGATCACCGCCCACGAGCTGATCGAGCGCGTCGATCTGGCGGCGCTGCTGACCGACGAGACGCGGCCGCTCTCTGACGGTGCGCGGGCAGACCTGCTGCGCCAGCGCTTCTCGTACTACGCCGACGATCTGGTGGTCATGAACTGGGACCGTGCGTTCATCGTCGAGCCACGAGGGGATTCCGACGTGATCGACGTCGTGGAAGTGGCCAACGCGCAGCTGTTGGAGATGCGCTACTACGACGAATGGCTCGACGACGAGCTGCCGCGCATGAACGAATGGGTGCGCGATGCCCAGGCCAGCTCGCTGTTCCGCGGGCCGCGCCGTTACGCCTCGCTGGCGCGCCGCCTGCACGGATTGGTTGCGGAGGTCACCGAGCTCACCGAGCGCGTCGACAACGCGCTGCAGGTCACCGAGGACGTCTATCTCGCGCGGATCTACGCATCGGCCCTCGACCTGATGCGCGTTCCCAAGCTCAGCGCCGCCGTGGACCGCAAGCTGGCGATCATCCGGGACACGTACACCGCGCTCTACGACGAGGCATCGGCGCGGCGATCCGAGTTGTTGGAAATGACCATCGTGCTGCTCATCGTGATGGAGATCGTGCTCGCGATGGTCCACTGACCCGCTGGCGTATCGCCGCACGAGTTTTCCGTCGATCCCGGACGAGGTCCGGGGCGGCGCCGGTCGGACGGAACCCCGAATTTCTTGCGATCGGCTGTCGAGTCCGACGTGAATCGCGTGTCGGGACCGGATGCGGTGCCTCGATATCGGGCGACCGAGGACGCGATAGGTGAAACTTGTTCGCGTGGCGCGCACCGAGAGGAACCTTCGCGCGCCGTTTCGCGTTTTATCGGGATGGCATCGCGCTACGGCGGCGGTCAGATAGCAATCGAGGAAGCAAGGTGTCGAGATCGGGAAGCAGTGCGCAGGACGATGATCGCGCGGTGGAGATCGAGGGGGGCTCGCCACGATCGGGAGAAGATCCCGGATCCACGGTCGAAGCGGCAGCGTCGGACGCCGGTGCAGCGACGCGTCTCTGGTCCGCGCGGCGCGCGGCACGCGGAGGGGTCCGCCGCGACGGCCTGATCTCGCGGGCGCTGCACCAGGGCGGTATTCGTGTCGTTTTCGTGCAGGGCGCTGCGGGCCACGGCAAGAGCACCCTGCTCGAACAGATCCGCGTCGAGTGCGAGCAGCGCGGCGACATCACCGGCTGGCTCGACGTGCGCGACAGCGACAACGACATCCGCCGCTTCTACGAACACCTCGAGGCGATGATCGCGTCGATGAGGCCGGCCGCCGAAGCCGTGAAGCCAAAGGCGCCCCGGCGGACGGGTGAGCGCGACTTCCGTTCCGACTGGCTGCTCTCGCAGCTGTTCGACATCGGAGGACGTGCCAGCCTCTTTCTCGACGACCTGCATCTGCTCAACGCGCGTCAGTCGCTGTCCTTCCTCGCGCAGGTGCTGGCCCACGTTCCGGACAACGTGCAGATCTTCATCGCCTCGCGAACCTTGCCGGACGTCGGCCTCGCACGCCTGGCGGTGGCCGGCGAGGCGCTGGTGATCCGGTCGTCCGAGTTGTGCTTCACGCCCGACGAGACGGCGCGCTACTTCGCCATCGAGGCGAAGCTCGAGCTGACCGCCGAGGAACTCGACCTGATCTTCCTCCAGACCGACGGCTGGCCGGCGGCACTCCAGCTGTTCCGCCTGGCCTTGCGGCATCCGGCGATCCGCGGCGATCTGCAGCGATTCCCCGACTACCACCCCGAGGAGCTCAACGCCTACCTGGCCGAGAACGTGCTGCGCCAGCAGACCGCGGGCGCACGGGAGTTCCTGCTGCTGAGCGCGTCGATGAGCCGCATGAGCGGTCCGCTGTGCGACGAGGTGTTGCGGCGCGAGGGCTCCGAGGAGCTGCTGGTGCAATTCGAGGCGGCCGGGCTGTTCGTGCGGCGCATGGACAGCGATCCGCGCTGGTTCACGTATCACCCGCTGTTCGCCTCGTTTCTGCTCGACCACCTGCGGCCGCAGGGCGGCGAGCGGATCGCGGTCCTGCGCCGGCGTGCCGCCGACTGGTTCCGCCGCAACGGCTGCATGGAGGACGCGGTGGAGCACTACGTCGCCGCCGGCGATCACGCCGCCGCCGCCGAGGTGCTCGACGAATGGGCCGACCTGCTGATCCCGGCCGCGCAGCTGATGACGGTGGAGCGCTGGTCGGAGCGGATCGCGGCAGCCGAAGTGGAGCGCCGGCCCGCGCTGCTGGTGAAGGTGGCGTGGGCGCTGACCTTCCTGCAACGCCATGCGCGGCTGGCGCCGATGCTCGACAGCCTGCGCGCCTTGAAGGAGAGCAGCGGTCCGGGACAGGCCGATCCGCGCGTCCTGCTCGCGATGGTCGCGATCATGGAGGACGACCTGGCCAAGGCCGAGTCGATCCTCGAACGCATCGACGTGATGGAAGCCAGCCCCTCGGCCTTCCGCGCGTTCGAACTCGGAGCCGTCTGCAACGTGCGCGGCTACGCGGCGATGTCGTCCGGGGATTTCGCGGGGGCGCATGCGCTGTTCGGACGTTCGCGCGAGCTGAGCGAGCCGTCCGTCGCCAGCTTCGCGTGGGCGTATTCGATCAGCAGCACCAGCGTGGCGCTGATCGCGCAGGGTCAGCTGCACGAGGCGCTGGCCCTGTTGCGCAACGCGCTGACCGACCGGCGCATGTACGTCGACGAGTCGATCTCGCAGGCCTCGGTGGTGGCCAGCCACGTCATGGCCTTGTACGAGGCGGACGAACTCGAGGAAGCCGAATCGCAGTTCCTGCGCTTTCGCGACGTCATCGCCAACGCCGCGTTGCACGATTACGTCGCCGTCGCCTACGTGGCGATGGCGCGCATCCAGGATTTTCGCGGCCAGCCCGGCAAGGCGCTGGAGATTCTCGAAGAGGCCGAGTCGATCGGCTACGCGCATCGCTGGCCGCGCGTCGGTTCGATCCTGACCTGGGAGCGGGTCCGCCGCGAGATCGTGCGTGGCGAGCCGGCACGTGCGCGCGACATCGCCGAGCGTGCCGAGCGCATCGGCGACAAGATCCGCGGCAGCTGGACGCGTTTTTCGGAAGACGTGCAGGGCGCCGCGATGGGACGCCTGCGCCTTCACGCCTATTGCCTGGACGCCGACGAGGCGTTGCGCATGATCACGACCGCGCTCGGCGCCGCGCGCCGCAAGGGCCGCGTGCACCGGCAGATCAAGCTGCTGCAGTTCGGCGCCGTGGCGCACAAGCGGCGGGGTTCGCAGTCGCGCTCTCAGCAGTATCTGCTGGAGGCCGTGCGCCTCGCGGCACCGGGCGGCTACGTGCGCGCCTTCCTCGACGAGGGCCCGCTGCTCGAACAGCTCGTGCGCGAAGAACTCCTGAGTACGTCGGCCAGCGGAGGCGTCGCGCCGCCGTATCCGGAGTTCCTGCGCCCGCTGGCACGCAGGCTCGGATGCGAGGACGACGAGGCGATCGTCGACGGATCCGTCGCTCCGGCGGCGATCGCGAGCGGACTGCAGCCGGCGGAGCAATTCACGCGGCGCGAGATGATGCTGCTCAAGTTGCTGGCCGGGATGGCCTCGACGCAGGAGATGGCCGACGCGATGCGGCTGAGCCGCGACGGCCTGAAATTCCACCTCAAGAACATCTACGCGAAGCTGGCGGTGAGCACGCGACTGGAAGCGATCCGGGCCGCGCGTTCGCTCGGCCTCTGAGCCGGCACACCTAGCCCAACCCAAACGGGTAGTTCTCCGAACGGGACCTCGAACTACCGTTCAGTACGACGTCCGACGGGCAAGAGCCCGCGGCGTCCGAGCGTCACCCGATGCCGTGGCCGAGCCCGGCATCGGCGCGCGATTGCGCGGCCAACGCAGCAGCACGGACGAAACGACAGGTGAAACGCCTGCGGACCCGGCTTGCCCGAGGTCGACACCGCGAGCCGCGATCGCCCGGTTGAAGGACGGGACGCAATCCCCTGATCAATGGGTTGCTCATAACGAGGAGGAAGTAAAGGTGCGGATTCGCAAATACGACTTCGACTACAGCCGGCGCGCGTTCATGGAGAAGGTGGCGACCGGCGCAGGCGCTGGTGTGCTGGCGCCGCTATGGCCGACGATCGCCCACTCGGCGAACGACATCAGCAAGGCCTACCCGGACGAGTTGCTGTCGATCGAGATGTACACGAAGGGCAAGATCAAGCCGGGTGACGTCATCACCAAGGACAACGTCGAAGCGGTGAAGGACCTGCTCGAGCCCATCACCTACGAGCAGGTGCTCAAGCACGGCCGTCGCATCAACATCGTCGCGTCCAACAAGGACGTCACCAAGATGTTCAACGCGACGTATCTCGAGAAGACGATCCAGAACAAGGGTCGCGCGAAGGTCGGTGCCGACGGCAACGTCTGGACCGATGGCGATGCCAACCAGCCCTGGATCGGCGGTCTGCCGTTCCCGGATGCGACGGACGGCTTCCAGGTGCAGGCCAACCTCACGCTGAACTGGGGCCGCCACGACTACTCGCAGTACGTCATCCCGGCCTACAGCCTCAATCCCGACGGCGAAGTCGGCTATCGCCACGAATTCGTCTGGTGCGAGCTGAACACCACGGCGCGGACCGACGGCACGGTCTTCCAGGGACACAAGGACAAGCTGCGCTTCCAGTCGGTGTTCTTCACCTCGCCGAACGACACGAAGGGTTCCTCGTTCCTGT
>CAZXXM010000203.1:0-6110 GCA_964644715.1 uncultured Salinisphaerales bacterium | reverse complement strand
CGGCATTTCCGCTCGGTCACCAACCTGGAGCGCGACCAGTTGCCCGAAGAGCCGGTCTGGCGCCGGGGCGTGCCCCAGGGCCGCCACGTCCACTCACTGCTCACCGGCGGGCAGAACGTGCTGAACCACTACTTCCCCGGCCTGACCTCCGACATGGTCGCGGCGGGCGCCGTCGAGGTGGACCTGGGTGACGACATCGTCTGGCACCACTCAGGCGGCTGGAAGCAGCGGTTTCGCAGCGGCGTGCGGATGCAGTGCCAGAGCAAGGGCTACCTGGAGTGGTACGCACGCCAGCGGCTGCTGCGCTGGCCCAGCGTGAGCTTCCGTCCCGGCAGCTCGGTGTCGGGACTGGTGATGCGCGGGGCGCGCGTCGGCGGCGTGCGCCTGGCCGACGGCACCGAGATCGAGGCGGACCTGGTCATCGATGCGAGCGGTCGCAGTTCGAACACGCCGCTGTTCCTCGAGCAGCTCGGGTTGCCCCGGCCGGCGATCACCGAACTGCCGGTGGACATCGGCTACTCGTCGCAGATCTTCCGGCCCGGCCCGGGTTCGCGTGACTGGAAAGGCATGCTCATCCACTCGCGCCCACCGGCCACGCGGACGGCAGCGCTGATGCCACTCGAAGGCGGCCGCTGGATCGTGACCCTGGTGGGCTGGAACGGCGACCAGCCCGGCGGCAATCCGGAGAGTTTCATGGAGTGGGCGAAAGGCTTGCCGGCGCCGGATCTCTACCGTGCGATCGCCGACGCCGAGCCGCTCGAGCGCGTGTGGCGCTGGCGCTTTCCGTCGAACCTGCGGCGTCACTACGAGCGGATGACCCGCCAGCCGGACGGGCTGGTGATCGTGGGCGACGCCAACACCTCGCTCAATCCGATCTACGCGCAGGGGATGTCGCAGGGCGCCATCGGCGCGAGCCTGCTCGACGCCTGCCTGGACCAGCAGAGACGCGAACGCGGGGAGGCGGACCTGTCCGGGCTGTCGGCGCGATTCCACCGCGCCTACGGCCGATTCATCGACGAATGCTGGATGACGTCGACCACCGAGGATTACGGTGTCCTGGGGACGGCCCGGCAGAGGGCATGGCATGCGCCGCTGCTCGCGCGCTATCTGCATCGCTTCACCGAGCTCACCTGGCACGACCCGCAGGCCGCGCGCGCGTTCCTGGACGTGATGAACCTTCAGAAGGCGCCGACGTCCTTGCTCCGGCCGGGGTTGCTGTGGAAGGCCTTGGCCGGGACGCGTTGCGCGCCGTTGGCGGAGGCGCCCCGGCGTGGAGCCCCGTCGCCCGGGTGAAACCCGGGATTTCCCGAGACGCCCCTGGGCAGGCCGATAATCCCACGCGACATCGCCGAGCCGAGAACCCGATGCTGAAGACAGGGCTGAGCTTCGTGCGGCAGGCGTTCGGGCGCGACACCCGCGATCCCGCCGAGATCGCGCAGGACGACGCCCGGCTGCACGAGGCGGAGAAGGACGTCCGCTGGCTGCGCAATCTGGGCATCTTCGGTTGGTGCTTCGTGCTGATCGGGCAGGGGCACGAGCTGGCGTTCAGCCCGGTTTGGATCGCCTACCTCGTGTCGATCGTCGCGGCCGTCTGGATCCACGTGGCGATCGGTCGCTCGACGAACATCCGCAGGACCGCGGCGATCACCACGGTGCTGGATCCGCTGCTCGGTGCGTTGATCTGCCTGGTCACCGGCGGCATCGAGTCGGTGTTCTTCCCGTTCCTGTACTTCACGCTGATGTCGGTGGCGATCCGCTTCGGCGTCGTCGAGGCCATCGGCCAGGCGCTGTTCAACGCGCTGCTCGCGTTGTTGCTGTACTTCTTCGAGCCGCTCTATCGCGGCGCCGGCGAGGGTCCTGGCCTGTCGGTACTCGGATCGACGCTGTTCCTGCTGTTGTTCGCGGCCTGCCTGGGCGTGGTGGTCGCGGCGTGGGCGCGCCAGCGCACGGACCTGGTCCTGGCGCATGCGCGCAACCTGCGGGAATCCGGCGAACGCTACCAGGCTTTCGTGCGCCGCTTCGCGCAGGTGCAGGAGGAGGAACGGCAGAACATCTCGGCCGAATTGCACGATCGCATGAGCAGTCACCTGTTCCTGCTGCGCCGCGGGATCGAGCACTGCATGGACGGTCCGCTGACGCCGGCTCAACTCGACGAGCGGCTCGGCCTGCTGTCGTCGCGGGTCGGCGACTGCACGCAGGACGTGCGTTCGATCATGAACGAGCTGCGCCCGACGGTGCTCGATGAGCTCGGCTTCTTCGAGGCGGCCAGCGAGTTCCTGGCGCGGCATGCGGAGACGACGTCCTATCGCCTGGTGTGCTGGTTCGACCCTGCGCTGAAGCATTGGCGTTCGCGCAACGACGCCATGCTGTTCCGCCTGCTCAGGGAGGCGCTGCTCAACGTGCAGAAGCATGCCGGCGCGTCGAACGTGGAGGTGACGCTCGTGGAGGAGCCGACCCACGTGGAGCTGAGCATCACCGACGACGGCAGCGGCTTCGATCCGCACAATATCCCGGTGGGTCACTACGGGATCATGACCATGCGCGAGCGCGCCGCCGGAGCAGGAGGCGAGTTGTTCATCGACGGCGAAGCCGGCCAGGGCGGGACCTGCGTGCGCGTGCGGCTGAAGAAGGTCGGGACATGACGCATCCGATCGGCGTCTACCTGATCGACGATCACCACGTCCTGCGGCAGGCGATCGCCGACATGCTCGACGGCCAGGACGATCTTCGCGTCGTCGGCCAGGCCGGCGATGCGCGATCCGGCATCCGCGAGATGGAAGCGCTCGTGCCGTATCCGGACGTCGTCGTCATCGATCTGAAGATGCCGGGGCAGAGCGGCAGCAGCGCCATCGCGCAGATCGCGCAATCGCACCCACAGACGAAGATCCTGGTCTTCACGATGTACGACAACCCGGCCTACGTGTGGAGCACGATGAACGCCGGTGCGTCGGGCTATCTGCTGAAGAGTGCTTCGCGCACAGACCTGCTGCGGGCCGTGAGATCGGTGGCCAGCGGCGGCGGCTATCTGCAGGCCGAAGTCACGATGCCGCTGGTCAAGCGCCTGATCCAGGAAGCGCGCGTAGCCGGCGACCGCGGCACCTTGTCCGTCCGCGAAATGCACATCCTCGAAGCGCTTGCCGATGGGCAGAGCAACAAGATGATCGCCAAGTCGCTGCAGCTCGCCGAGGACACCGTGAAATCTCATTTGCGCCGCATCTACGAGAAACTCGGTGCCTCGGATCGGGCCCACGCGGTGGCCATTGCGCTGCGCCAGCAGCTGATCGGATAGTCGGGCGAGGCCGTCGCGTCTTCACGGCGCGTTCACCCGACCGAGTGACGACGCTGCCCTGATCGCGTGATGTCCGCGGCGCGACCGCGCCCCGACAATCCCTCCCCGTCAGGAAGGGGAACGAGCGGTGGGGGCGAGCGGGTTGAAGATCGACGACAGACTGGATCACGGCGAAAAGATCGATGATCCGGCCGTGGAGCGCGCGGCCGCGGCCGCCTCATTCGATGCCAGCGCCTTCCGGCAGGAGGTGCGCCGTTTCTGCCGCGAAGGCATGCCGGCGGACATCGCGGCGATGGCGAGCAAGAACCAGTACTTCGACCGCGAGCAACGTGTGCGCTGGCAGCGCCTGCTCGCCGAGACGGGCTGGTTCACCGCGCATTGGCCACGCGCGCACGGCGGGCAGGACTGGGGACACCTGCAGCGCCTGATCCTGATCGAGGAACTCGAGCGCGCCGGCACGCCGTGGATCGCGCACTTCGGCGTCTCGTTCATCGGGCCGGTGCTGATCGAGTTCGGTTCGCCGGAACAGCAACAGCACTACCTCCCCGGCGTCATCAACTCGGATACCTGGTGGGCACAGGGCTTCTCCGAGCCGGGCGCCGGATCGGATCTGGGTTCGCTGGCGACGCGCGCGGTGCGCGAGGGCGACGGCTATCGCGTCAACGGGCAGAAGACCTGGACCACGATGGCGCAATGGGCGGACATGCTGTTCTGCCTGGTGCGAACCTCGCAGACGCAGCGGCGCAGCGACGGCATCTCGATGTTGCTGATCGATCTGAAGAGCCCGGGCGTCACGGTTCGGCCGATCGAAACCTACGACGGCTGCCATCACGTCAACGAGGTCTTTCTCGAAGACGTGTTCGTGCCGGCGGAGAATCTGGTGGGTCGCGAAGGGCAGGGCTGGGCGATGGCACGCTTCATCGTCGAGCGCGAACGGCTGCTGGTCACCGAGATCGGGCGCGCTCACCGTTTTCTGCACGAGCTTCACGCGCTGGCCGCGAAAGTGTGCGATGGCGGAAAGCCGGTTTCGCAGAGCCCGTCGTTCCGGCGTCGCGCCGCGCAGCTCGAAGTCCGATACCAGGCTCTTCGCGCTACCGTCTACGCGGCCGCGATCGCCGCCGACGAAGGCCGGCATCACCCGGTCGATCCCTCCTTGCTGAAGATCCGCGGATCCGAGCTGCAGCAGGAGATCCTCGACGCCGCGATCGAACTGGTCGAGCGCGGCGGCCTGGCGTACCAGCACACGGCGCTGTTCGGCGATATCGCCGGAGGAAGCCGCGGTGGAGCCGGCATTCCCGGCCTGGTCTTCGATCACCTGCACAGCCGCATGACCAGCATCTACGGCGGCAGCAATGAAATTCAGCGCGGCATCATCGCCAAGGCGCTGCTCCAGGTTTGAGACCGATGGATACCGATCTGCTGCGGCTGTTCGAAGATGCGCTGGCGCGTTTCAACCGCGAGCGCTACTCGCCGGCTCAACTCGTGGCCCGTACTCGTGATCCTTCCGGCGCAAGTCTGCTCGACGAGATGGCGGAGATGGGATGGTTCGAACTGCTTCGCGGCGACCGCGACGACGAACCCGCCGCGTCGAGCGTCGTGCCCTTGCTGGCGCTGCTGCGGGCGGCGGGTGAAGGCCTGTGGCGTGAACCGCTGGCTTGCGTTGCCGGGGCAGTGGCCGTCGTCGTCGCTCGCACCGAATCGGCCGCGCGGCGCGATGCCCTGCTGGACGGCCTGATCTCGGGACGCGAACCGCTGGCCTACGCGTCGCGCGAAGCGGACGACGGATGGCATCGCGCCGGCATTGCCACGGTTGCGCGTCGTACGTCCGAGGGTGACGTCCTCGACGGCCACAAGATCGCCGTTATGGATGTCGAACGCTGTGCGGGCATCGTCGTGCTCGCCGTCGATGCCCAAACGCGGCGGTCCGGCTATTTCCATGTGAAGCGCGATGCCGCCGGCATCGAACGCAAGTCGGCGGCGTCGATCGACGGCCGCATCCTGTCCGACCTGAAGCTGGACGGCGTGCGCGCGGAATATCTGTGCGCCGGTGAACATGCCGTGCGGGCGGACGGCTGGGAATCCATTCTCGGCGCTGCGGAAGCGGTGGGCATCATGCGCGGCAGCAATGGCGATACCGCTGCCTACCTGCGCGAGCGACGCCAGTTCGGGCGCCCCTTGCTGGATTTCCAGGTGCTCCAGCACCGGCTGGTGGAGATGCATCTGCTCGAACGCGAGACCGACGCCTTGCTGCAGAGCACTGCCGAGGCCTACGACGCCGGCGCACCGGGCCTGGAGCGGCGTCTGCTGGTGCTGCGGGCACAGGCGTCGCGTGCGCTGCGGATGGTGACCCGCGAGGCGGTGCAGATGCACGGCGGCATGGGCGTCACGCAGGAGACCCGCGTCAGCCACTACTACCGCCGCGCGCTGATGCTGGACAGCCTGTATGGATCCGAAGAAGCGGCGCTGGAAAGCCTGGCCGCAGCCTGATCCACGCTAACCGTAGCCGGCAAGAAGTCCGGGTTCGCGCCGTCTAGACGCAGACGCCCCGGACTTCGCCCGGGCTACTCGGCCGCAGGTGTCGGCAGGGCATCCTGCGTCGCGAAGAGGCTCGGCTGTAGCGTTGCCTCTTCAGGCGCTTCGAAGCCCGACAAACCGACGCCGACGAGGCGGTAGCGCACCGAGTCCGGCAACTCGACGCGGGCGAGCAGGCCGGCGGCGCGGTCGGCCAGCACCTGCTCGGAGTCCACCGCAGCGGGCAGTGTGATGCTGCGGGTCAGGATCCGGAACTCCGACGTCTTCAGCTTGAGCACGACGGTGTGCG
>CAZXXM010000202.1:1312-6116 GCA_964644715.1 uncultured Salinisphaerales bacterium | reverse complement strand
CACGATGGCAGCGTGATCGCGCCTTGCTCGGCATTGCCTCGCAGGCGCGCAAGGCGAGGCGCGAGAAGGCGTGGGGCAAGTAGGGCTACGGTCGTGAATTTCGCCGTCGCTTCGCTGCTGGCTCACAATACCGTCACCCGCACGCGACCCGACCGATGAACGAAACCTCGCCCCCTGCCGATTCCGTCGCCCCGAACAAGAAGAAATCACTGAACAGCTTCCAGCTGCTCGGTGTGATCCTCGCGGGCGTGATCGGGATTCGCCGGACCAGCGATCGCGGCGGTGGCGTGTCGAACGCCAGCACGGGCGCCATCCTCGGCGCGGTGCTGATCTTCGCCGGCGTGGCGATGCTCGGGATGTACGCCTTCGTCAATGCGGTGAGGAGCGCGGCCGGGAACTGAGCTGCCTTCGTTTGGGGCTACGGCGAGGGCGGCGGATCCGACTTCTTCAGGGCTTCGAGCAGGTTCTCGGCGGCCGTGTTGCTGAAATCCTCTTCGCGCCGCATCCCGGGCGGCGCGTAATGGCCGGAGAAGTGCGAGCACTCGATGCCCATCCAGTGCGCTCCCTGGATGACCTGCGCGGCGTCGACGCGGAACACCCGCGTGCACAGCAGGGGATCAGGCTCGGTCCAGCCTTCCGTGTAGGCATCGGGCTTCTCGTTGGCAGCTGTCCACTGCAGCACGTCGAGCCCGTCTTCGCGATGGATCGAATCGGGAGTTCCCCACAGGCCGATCGCCTCGGCCGCGGGCCGGCCTTTCCAGTTCTCCAGCATGGCGCGCATGTTGCGCGCGGCGTCGCGGTTCGTGGTGCCGTAGGGCGAGGACGCGCAGGCGGCCACCAGCGCGCCGGGCAGCAGACGCGTCAACAGTCGGACAAAGCGTCGAACGGCTTGCATGGGAACCCCCGCGTGCCGGCGGACGTTGGCATGCCTACAACTTCTTGAACAGCGGACTCCTGACCTGCTGGGCATCCGCTGCCGACAGAAACTTCTCGGTGTAGATGTCCTTTTCGAACAGCCGCCCCTGCATCAGGGTGGAGATGCAGGCATCGATCATCAGCGGCGGCCCGCAGAGATAGGCCTTGTGATCGCGGAAGTCGTTCTCGAAGTGCGCCTTGGCGGCGTCGTGCACGAAGCCGCGAAAGCCATCCCAGTCGCTGCCCTCGGGCTCGTGCGACAGCGCGGGAACGTAGGTGAAGTTCGGATGCTGCGCGGCGAGCTGCGTGAACTCGTCGTGGTAGTACAACTCGGCGCGATTGCGCTGGCCGTACACCAGCGTGATCGGCAGTTCGCTGCCCTGTGCGAGCAGGTCGAGGATCATGCTGCGCGGGCTTGATAGGCCCGAGCCGCCGGCCATGAACAGCGTCGGCATCTGCGCCGATTTGCGCACGAAGAAGCGACCGTAGGGGCCGGAGATCTTTACCTCTTGGCCGACCTGGAGCTGCTGCGTCAGGTAGGTGGTGCCCGCACCGCCAGCGACGATGCGCACGTTGAGCTCGATTTCGCGGCCCTCCTGCGTCGGCGCGTGGGCCAGCGAGAAGGGCCGGCTGATCTCCAGCGTCGGCACCTCGATGTTGATGTACTGCCCGGCCTGGAAATGCATCGATTCGTCGAGCGTGATCCAGATGCCCTTGATCGTCGGCGTCAAGGTTTCGATACGCGACACGGTGCCGGCGAAGTCGCGCACCGGGATGACCTCCGCGTCGGGCTCTTCGTCGATGTCCGCTTCGATCGTGACGTCCGACTGCAAGGTCGCGCAGCACGCGAGCGTCTTGCGCTCGTCGCGCTCGAAATCCATCAGCGCAAACGGCGAGGCCTCGCCGTGCTCGATGTCGCCGTCGACGACCTGCACCTTGCAGGTGGCGCACAGCCCGTGACAGCAGGCGTGCGGCAGGTAGATGCCGGCGCGCAGCGACGCGTCGAGAATCGTCTGGCCGTCCTCGACGTCGATGGTCTGGCCGAGCGGTTCGATGGTGAGTTGGTAGGTCATGGGTCTGACGACTCCCCTCTCCCGCGTGCGGGAGAGGGGCTGGGGGAGAGGGTGTCTGGAGAAAGAAGGAAGCGCGATGCTGAAAGCGTCCTCTCCCGGCGCATCGCGCCACCCTCTCCCGCACGCGGAAGAGGTGAATGCGGAGGAGGGCGCAGCCCGACGAGATCAACCCGCGCCGTTGTACCCATCCAGCCCCGGCGTGCGGAACCGGATCTGCTGCTTGTGCTTGATGCCGTGATCCTTGATCGACTTCGCCATGTCCGGCGTGAACGGACCCTTCGACGTGCTCCACTGGACCTTGCTCCAGTCGATCTTCGCGAAGTCCGGGTGATCCGAGTACAGCATCGGCATCACCTTCTCGATGAGTCCGCCGAAGGGCATGTCGGGCGGCACCGGCAGGCACATCGGCCAGCCGGTCATGGTGTGCTTCTCCCAGCAGACGCTGATC
Organism: uncultured Salinisphaerales bacterium; assembly: GCA_964644715.1. Lineage (GTDB taxonomy): Bacteria > Pseudomonadota > Gammaproteobacteria > Nevskiales > Nevskiaceae > Panacagrimonas. The sequence goes on along the minus strand of CAZXXM010000202.1, from coordinate 3,680 downwards.
AACTGCTGGCCGTGGTACTTGTCCACGGTGTCCTGGAAGTCGCCGTGGTAGTTCGGCGTGATCGCGATCGTAGCCATCTGAAATTCCTTTTGAACGCAAAGGCGCAAAGGTCGTAAAGAAAAGCGACCTTCAACTTTGCGTCCTTTGCGCCTTTGCGTTGAGTGGTCTTATTTAAGCTGCCGAGCCCGGCGCTGACGAAGAAGTGGTGGTAGCCGCCGTCGACCCCGCCGGGGCCGCGCCGCTGCTGCTGTCGCGAACCTTGTCCGTGCACGCGCCCTCGTGGAGGTTCGCCGGACGATTCGTCCACTCCTCCCAACGCTTCGCGTCGAGGTGCTCGCGGAACAGGCCGCCGTCCACGCCCGGCTTGATGCCCATGTACTTGAGCGCCTCGGCCATGGGGTTGAAGCCTTCCGCCATGGGATCCACGCCGGGCAGGAAGCACTTGCCCTGGTAGATCTGGTTAACCGGCATCCAGGCGTGCACGTACTTCTCCGGCTCCTTGTCGAAGATGTCTTTGCAGCCCGGTCCGCAGGTGTGAAAGATCTCGCCCTTGTATTCGCTCTCGGCGTGCTCGAACTCGGTGGGATCGTCCGGCTGCGTGAACAGGCAGGGCCACTGGCAGACCTGGCAGAGCTGCGGCAGGCACTTGCAGGTGTAGGGCTTGCCCTCTTTCTCGAGCTGGTGCCAGTACTCGTAGCGCGGGCGATAGTGCTTGTCGAAGGTCTCGCCGTACTTCTCCGAGAACCAGTTCATCTCTTCTTCGGTGGGCAGCCACATCGGGAAGCCCACCGCGTCGCGGTTGGCGTAGATCACGGTCCACATCTCGTGCGACACGCGCATCTTTTCCTTGTTAGCGATGTGGGCGTGCTTGGGCGGGCGGATGCCGTAACGCGCAAGGTCGGCAAACAGCGCGCCGCCGTTCTGCTCGTAGTAGATCTCCCAGGCCTCGGCCCAGCTCATCACGCGTTTGGGCAGCATGTAATCCATCATCAGCGCGAGCAGTGCCAGCACGCGGTAACCACGCCAGAACCACTTGTCGATCCAGCCCTGCACGATCGGCACGTTGGCCGGATCCTGCTCGAGCAGGAACTTGATGACCTCGATGCCCAAGGTCATGTGGCGGGCTTCGTCGGACTGCGCCGAGAAGCCGAAGCTCACGGTGCTCATGTCGCCGTTGTAGGCCGCGCCGCTCATCCACGGCATGAACACCAGGTTGGTCAGCACGTATTCGAACGCGAAGCTGATGGCCACGATGAATTCGAACGGCCCGCTGGTGACGGCGTCCTCGAAGAAGCTCTTCGGAATCGACAGGTACCAGGTGCGATCGAACTGGTACGGGAAATCCGCCATGCCCTCGAAATACTTGTTGTAGTGGCTGATGGCATGGATCTGCGTCGTGGCATGACGCAGCTCGTCGATCGACTGCATCTGCGCCGCGATGCGCGGAGCAGCTCCGGCGAACTCGCGCGACAGGATGCAGAAGCCGCGATGCGACAGGTATTCCAGCTCGATGACGCCGTTGATGAACACCTTCAGCGCCTGGCAGTAGCGCGCGTCGGTCACGTTGAACTGGCCGTTGCCCTGCTGGAACGCGTCGATGATCGCGTAGAGCTTCTTCTCCTTCTCGCCCTGGTATTTCCAGTAGGCGTCCATCGTCAGCCGGAACGGGTCTTCCCACTTGTTCCAGTCGTGGATCTTGATGCCCTCGAACTCGAGCGTGCGGAAAACGTCTTCCTTCTTCTGGTATGTCGTGTCCCAGCCCAAGTCACGCGTCAGCATCGCGTAGTTCTCCTTGAGGCTTAGCTTCTTGGGCGGCTTGATATTTCCGTCGGCGGCCATGTTCTTTCTCCGTGTATTTCGAAAAAACTCAACGGCTAACGCAAAGGTGCAAAGGAAAAAGAAAGGACGCCAAGAAAGAATGGTTTTTCATTTCAATTCTTCGCGCCTCTCTTCGCTTTCCTTTGCGTCCTTTGCGATAGCCTTTTGGATTTGAAACCCGAGCAACTACGCGTTCTTCCACTCGAGCACGAACTCGTCCTCGCTCTCGTCCACCTCTCCCGCCAGCGAGATCAGGTTGATGTAGATCTCGCGCAGGTCGAAGTCGCGTCCCGCGAGCTCGGAAATGGTTTCGCGCTTCACCACCAGGCGGCCCGGCGCGTCGATCTTCACCAGCGCCGGCATCTCATTGAGCTTGGCGTTGGGGTTGTCGGCGAGGATCGCCTCGATGATCGGGCGCGTGTCGTTATTGGCCTGGAAGGCGATGAAGACGGGTTGGGTGCTGGCCATGTCGTTCGTTCTCGAGTGCGGATCAGAGCTTCAGGCCGAGCTTGCCGGCGCGGGTATCGAATGCGGCCTTGACCGCGGCCAG
>CAZXXM010000202.1:0-1212 GCA_964644715.1 uncultured Salinisphaerales bacterium | reverse complement strand
GCTGGTCGAACTGCTGGAAGAACAGCGCGTACACCAGCGCGTCCGCCACCAGGTTCTGCAGCACGAAGTTCTCGATGGGATCGCGCACGACGAACAGGTTTTCCATCTCGCGGCGTACGCCCTGCCACTGCGGCGCGTCCATCCACAGCTTCTTCCCCTCGGTCAGCGACTCGCCGGAGTTGCCGTCCGTGAGCAGGCCGATGCGGCTCAGGTGCTGCGCCATGCCCAGGCGATCCATGCAGTTCATCATCGCCGCCTGCGTCAGGATCGTGCCGTAGCCATAGGCCGCGACGTGCGCGTTGTTCATGTTGGCGCCGAACTCGTAGTGCCGCAGCGGCACCAGCGTCTCGACGATCTGCTGGCGCGAGGCCAGCGGCAGGCTGCGCAGCAGCTCGCGTTTCTCGACGAAATCCAAAGTGCGATCCAGCGCCTCCTGCTGCTTGGCGCGCGTGGTGCAGTAGGCGCCGTAGTAGTACTGGCGCGGATCCTTGAGCGCATACCAGTCCTTCATGACGACCTTCGTCCGGCGCACGTCGAACATCTCGTGCTCCGGGTCCCACATCGGCTTGTAGTGGAAGTTGGTCGACGGCTGGATGTCGTACGCAATCTCCTGGTAGCGCGTGGAGGGCTTGTCGCCGAAGCGCTTCGCCAAGTGCGTAAACGTGTTGCGGACCGGCTTGACGCCGGTGGTGCGGATTTCGACGGTCATCTCTTGCTCCTCCGTTCTCTATCTATCCATTCGCATGGCGTGTGTTCTCACGCCGCGTCGCCCGGATCAAGTCCGGAGCGTCTCTCGCAAATCGAACCGTGCACCCCGGATTGCGTCCGGGCTACGGGTGCTTTTGTTCGCTTACCTCTCCCTCCGGCAAAGGTCGCCGCTCGCCGATGGCAGCAACCGCGCTGCGCGCGCCCCTCACCCCGACCCTCTCCCAACAGGAGAGGGAGCCGACGCTCACTCCGTCGCCCCCGGAACCCCGTACCGCCACTTCGCCTGGTCGTGATCCATCGCCGCTTCTTCCTCGCGCGTGAGGTACACGACCTGGTTGGCCTTGCAGAAGTCGCGGTACGCCGCGAGCGGCATGATCAATTCGGCCATCAGCTCCGGGCTGCCGACACCGAACGCGAACTCGACGAAGCCGTTGCTCGTCAGGCGGTGGTAGCGCACGTAACGCGTCCGCGTGTCCTGCGGCTGCAGCAGCGGCGTCGCGGGCA
>CAZXXM010000201.1:4138-6164 GCA_964644715.1 uncultured Salinisphaerales bacterium | reverse complement strand
GGAGCAGATCCGGCAGCTCATCCGCGACGTCCGGGGTGGCAACGACAAGAACGTCTACAAGGTCCTGACCACCAAGCGCGATGCACTGGTCGAGCGCGCCCGCCAGCGCGAACTGATGCAGGCCAGGATCGACGTCGTCGCCAAAGACCTCGAACGCCATGGCCGCAGTCCCTGCGACGCCTTGTACGGTCCGAGGTTGGAAGAGCTCGAGATCCTCTGGAACGACGTGGCCGCGCAGGCCGAGCCGCCGCAGCGCGAGAAGGTCGAGCAATGGATCGACCGCGCACGGCAGACGCTCGCCGAGCACTCGCGCCAGGTGGCGGAGCAGGCGGCGCGCGAGCAGGCGGCCGCCGATGCGGCGGCGGAAGCCCGGCGCCTGCGCGAAGAAGAAGCGCAGGCATCCGCTGCGGCTGCCGCCGAGCAGGCCCAGGTGGACGACGAGCAGGAGCGGGCGCTGGCCGAACGACAGCAGGCCGAGCAGCAGGCCGTTCGCCAGATCGGCGAGCTGCTCCGGAAGGCACGCGGTGCGCTGAGCGACGGCAATACCTCGCGTGCCGCCAGCCTGCGACGCCTGATCGAGGAGAAGCGGGCACTGGGCGCCGATCTTCCGGTCCACCTCGCCAGCCAGATCCAGCAGCTCGACCAGCAGCTCGACGACCTGAAGGACTGGAAGAATTTTTCGGTGGCGCCCAAGCGCGCCGAGCTGATCGAAGAGATGGCCTCCCTCGTCGGCGCCGCGCTCGACCCACCGACGCTCGCCGAGCGGATCAAGAGTCTGAAGGAGGAGTGGCGCACGCTGGGCAAGGGCGTGGGCACTGCGCTCGATCCCACGCTCGAAGCCGATCGGCAACGCTTCCAGGAAACGGCGGACAAGGCCTATGAGCCCTGCCGCGAGTATTTCGCCGCCCAGGCGCTCGTCCGCGAAGAGAACCTGCGGCGTCGCGAGGCTCTGTTCGCGAAGTTGACGGCGTTCGAGGCCGGCCTCCAGGGGGAGCAGACCGACTGGCGGGCCGTGATCAAGGAGCTGCGCGAGACCCAGCAGGCGTGGCGCGGCATCGCGCCGGTGGACCCTCAGGCCGCCAGGCCGCAGCAGCAGCGATTCTCGGCGCTCTGCGCGAGTCTGCAGGGCCGGCTGGACGCCGAATACGCCCGCAACCTGAAGACGAAGGAAGCGCTGATCGAGCGCGCCGGGCAGCTGCTGGCGATCGACGACGGCCGCAAGGCGATCGATGCCGTCAAGACGCTGCAACGGGAATGGCAAGCCGTGGGTCCGGTGCCGCGCGAGGCGGATCAACGACTCTGGGGCGAGTTCCGCGGTCATTGCGATGCGGTGTTCCAGAAGCGGCAACAGGCGTCCGCCGCCCACACGGCCGGGCTCGAAAACAACAAGGCGCAGGCCGTCGCCTTGTGCGAGCAGATCGAGAAGATCGCCGCCCTGGACGGCCCTGAGCTGCTGGCGCATGCCGGCGCGCGGACCGAGTGGCGAAAGGCGTTCGAGGCGCTGGGCGAGTTTCCGCGCGCGGATACGCGCGAGCTGGGCAATCGCTTCGACCGGGCGCGGGAGCGCTTCGAGAAAGCGCTGGCGCGCCAGCACGCGCGCGACGCCGGGCGCGCCTGGGACGATCTCTTCGAGGCCGCCGGCCACGTTTGCGCCTACGGGTTCGGCTTGGCACGCGGCCTGGACGCCGGGCAGCTCGACACCTTGAAGAAGACGGCCGAGAACTTCATCGCCTCCGTTCCGCGATGGCCCGGCCGCGGGCTCGAAGCGCTCAGGCGGGGGCTCGCCCGCGAGCAAGGCGAAGACCTCGCGGCGAACGAGGCCGCCCTGAGGATGCTCTGCATCCGGGCCGAGATCCTGGCGGACCTGCCGACTCCTGCGGAGGATCAGGCCCTGCGTCGCGACTACCAGTTGCAGCGCCTGGTACAGCGCATGGGCCAGGGGCTCAAAGCGGACGAGGCGCCGCTGGATCTCATGGCGATCGAGTGGGTGGGTGTCGGCCCGGTGGAGCCGGCGACCTACGAAGCC